>JASLNX010000065.1 GCA_030745815.1 archaeon | reverse complement strand
CACCTGCAACAAAGTCCAGTTGATCAAGTAGCAGTACGCTTTCGCCTCTTGCTAATCCAGTTCGCCTCTTAATAAAACTGCCTACAAGGTCTCCAAGCATTGCTCCCGCTGCCAGAAGAAAACCATAGTGAAAGTAGTTTGCGCTAATTACTGTTGTGAAATCTGACAAGAAAACGCTTACTGCGAGCGCTCCAACTGAACCAACAACTATTCCAGCAATTGTTCCCCTAAACGTTTTTCCCTTGCCAAACAGTGGCCTTCCGTCAAAAAAGTTCTTTCCAAAGTCCAAGTATGTTTTTCCGCCTAGAATAAGCGCAAAACTATTGCTTAGGTAAATTGGAATTGTTATTAGCACAACAACTGTAAAAAAATGTATTAAATCTAGTGACATCTAATGAAAATAATAGGATTAGATTTTTATATCTTTCACAGTAGTGTTGAGAGCACAAAAGCCAAAAGAGCCCCTGCACCTGAACCAAGGAAGTTTACTTCGGTATTTCCAAGAATATTGTGTCTTTCAAAAACCGCTCCAAAGAAGGAATCTACTACTGAACCAAATACTCCGGCCAAAATAAGCACTCCGAAAAGAAACACATTTGCATTCCAAGCAAAGTGAATTGAGGCGATTATTCCAGCTCCAAGAATTGAACTCCAGGTCCCAAGAGCGGTTACCCCGCCATCAGTTCCAGGTTCAACTTCCTTAAATGTTGTTAATAGAACCGGCTTTTTCTTTGAAAGCATTCCAAACTCGCTTGAGAGAGTATCTGCAAGGGCTGCTGAAAGCGCTCCAAAAAATGCTATGTTAATCCCCATTGCAAGAGCTATTACTGCAACACAGCTGTTCCCAAAAATGTTTCCAGTGGTCCGTCTTTCGTGCGAAATCTTTGTTCTTTTTGAAGAATACCTTGTGCTGGCTTCTGCTACCACAAAGAATAAAACTGTTAGAAAAAAATAGCTTATGCCGCCAAGGTAAAAAATTATTAGCCCAACTGCGTTGGCGATTATTATTCCAGCTAAATCAAGCGCTTTTTTCTTAAACGAAATTGCTGAAAAGAACGCTAGCGCAACAATTACTACGGCAAGTTCAAGCGATGGAATCATGTGCCTTTACCTTTTCAGGACAGTGCTTTTTATTATTTCAACCCTCTTTA
>JASLNX010000064.1 GCA_030745815.1 archaeon | reverse complement strand
TTATGCCAATGAAACTTGTTTTAGATGCGGCCGGAGATTTTCAGAAAAGTATTTCTGCAATCAGCGTTTTGATTGATGAGGCCGAATTTATTGTTGGAGAAGAAGGCCTTGTTCTTAAGGCAACTGACCCAAGCCAAATTTCAATGGTTGACTTCAAGTTGGAAAAATCTGCTTTTAAGGAATACGATTCTGAAGGCACAGTAAAACTTGGAATGGATTTAGATTATCTTAATCAAATAATGTCACGGGCAAAGTCTGATGACATGCTTTCAATGGAAATGAGTGAAGACAAAAGTAGAATTTTAGTAAAATTTAAGGGAGCAAGCACTAGACGATTTCAGGTTCCGTTAATTGATGTGAGCCAGGCAGAACTCCCTAACCCAAAAATTGAGTTTGATGCGGTTGTAAAAGTAAAGGCCTCTTTATTGCAGGGTGCACTAAAGGACGCTTCACTAATTAGTACACATGTTTCAATTGGGGTTGACTCTGATAAGTTTTTTGTTAACGCAAACAGCAGTAAGGGGTCAGTTGAAAACGAAACCACCAAGGCCGACAAGGGCCTTATTGAACTAAATGCTTCAACTCCTGCTTCAAGCATGTTTCCGTTGGATTATTTGCAGGACATGTTAAAGGTGCCTGCATCTGATTCTGAGATTACAATAAAACTAAAGTCAAACGCTCCGGTGGAAATTTCTTACAGTATTGGTGCGGCACAACTTGCATACTTCCTTGCGCCAAGAATTGAATCAGAATAAACTCAAGCAAACAATTATTAACTTCCTTTTGCATATTTCTTTTCATGCCAGCGCAAGATTTGAAGACTGTTCCAGAGGCTGCAAAGGCGGCTGTTGAAGAAGTAAAGGAAGTAACTGTTAAGGTTGGTTCCGCAATATTGTTTCTTGCAGTGTTGCTTATTTTTGGAACAGCTGCTTTTCACGTTTTGGAAACTTACCCTGACGGCCCAATGGAAGGCCAAAATTGGAGCTATGTTGATTCCTTTTACTTTAGTGCAATGACTCTTACAACAATTGGCTATGGAGACCTTTCCCCAACTCACGACCTGTCAAAGTTGGTTACAGTGTTTTACGCCTTTTTCGGTGTGGCCCTTGTTTTGTACCTGCTTGGAGTTATTGCAAAATGGTATATTGAAAGAAGCGTTCGCTTTGAAGAGCATGAGATTAGAAGGATTAAGAATATTCTACACAGGCACGAAACGCAAACCAAGAAAGGCCAGGGAAAACCATAACCATCTATACGGCTTTCAACGAACATTTGTTCGTTCAAATCTAAAACTTTTTATTTGTTTTTAACCTATTTTATTACATGGTTGGGGATAGCATTTTGAAAGGCAAAAAAATAGTTTTATGCGTAACTGGAAGCGTTGCGGCTATTGAGGCGCCAAAACTTGCAAGGGAATTAAGGCGCAGCGGCGCAGACGTTTTTTGTGTAATGTCAAAAAGCGCCAAGGGGATAATTCATCCTGATGTTTTGGAGTGGGCGTCTGAACGAGAAGTAGTAACTAAAATAACCGGCAAGGTTGAACATGTAAAGCTTGCTGGCGATATTCCTGAAAAAGCAGATCTTGTGGTAATTGCACCGTGCACCGCAAACACTCTTGGAAAGATTGCCGCAGGAATAGATGACACTCCAGTTACAACTCTTGTTACAACCGCTTTTGGTTCAAAGATTCCATTGCTAGTTGTTCCTGCAATGCATGGTTCAATGTATAAGCATCCAATTGTTTTGGAAAACATTGCCAAGCTAAAAAAATTAGGTGTTGTTGTCATGGAGCCAAAACTTGAAGAAGGCAAGGCCAAGTTTCCAGGCATTAACCACGTTGTTACTGAGATTAAAGGCTGCCTTTCCAAAAAAGATCTTTTAGGCAAGAAAATACTTGTAACTGCCGGTCCAACAGCAGAGGACATTGACGATATAAGATATATAAGCAACAAAAGCAGCGGCAAAATGGGAGTATGGCTTGCAGAGGAAGCGGTGGCAAGAGGGGCAAAAGTTGTTCTTGTAAGAGGAAACACTATGGTTGAGCCAAATTGTGTGTTAAAAGATATTAATGTTAAAAGTGCGCAGGAACTCTTCGCTGCAATAAAAGAAAACATTAACGCGGATGTAATAATTCACGCTGCGGCTGTTTCAGATTACACTGTTGAAAAGCAGGGCGGAAAGATTAGCAGTGAGAAAGGTCTTGCATTAGAACTTACCCCCACAACAAAAGTTCTTGAAAAAATAAAAGAGCTTAACTCATCAATTTTTTTGATTGG
>JASLNX010000063.1 GCA_030745815.1 archaeon | reverse complement strand
GAGATTATTGTTGAAACACCAAACCACAAAGAAATACTTGCCGACCTATCAACTGAAAAAATAAAACAGCTCTTAGAACTCTACGTTCAAAGAATTAAAGCTCTTAAAAAAGTAAAAGGAATAGAGCACATTGCAGTCTTTAAAAATTTTGGAGCAGAAGCAGGTAGCTCAATAAATCACGAGCACTCACAAATTATTGCATACAACAGGCCAAGCACAAATGTTGACAGGGAAGCACGAGCCGTCGCATCCTACTGGAGAAAACATCGGAAATGCCCTTGGTGTGAAATAATTGAAGTTGAAAGAAAGGGACCTCGCAGATGCTTTGAAAACGACTCGTTTTTGGCATTTGCCCCATATGCAAGCAGGTTTGCTTTTGAAATAGCAATCTTTCCAAAAAAACACTTTGATTCACTTGCAGAAATTGGCAAAAAGGAATTGGATGATTTATCAGAGATTCTTAAAAAGATTCTTGAAAAGCTAAAGAAATTAAATGCCCCATACAACCTTTACCTTCACGAATCCCCCAAGGGAAAAAAGCTTCACTTTCACTTCAAAGTAAACCCGCGGCTTCTTAGCTGGGGAGGCTTTGAATTAAGCACTGGAACAATTATTAACACTGTTGCCCCAGAGCAGGCGGCAGAATTTTACAGAAAAGAGGAATAACATGGCTGAACTTAACAAAATCTTTAAAGACGGCAAAATAAAGGGCCAGTTTTCTGAAGAAATTAACGAAGAGCTAGCTGAAAAAATCGGACGCGCAACTGTTTGCTTTTTGAACTGCAAAAAGGTTGCTGTTGGAAAAAGAGGAGAAAAGGAAGCTGGAAAAATTGCAAACGCAATAATTGAAGGCCTGATTTCACAGGGAGCAAATGTAAAAAAAATGAGTGAAACAGACACTGTTGCCTTGTACAAGGAAATGGGAATTAGCGGAGCTGACGCAGGAATACTTGTAAGCGCAGAACAGTCAGTTATAACAATTGAAATACTAAAAAAGGACGCAGAACCATTAGACGAAGAAAACGGCCTAAAGGAAATTAGAGTGCTTGCTGAAAAAGGGCTTTTTACAGAATGCGAAGAAAAAGGTACAGTAGAGTAAAGGCCTAGTTTCTAATTGCCTTTAAGAGCTCTTCTTTTTTCTCTTCCGCAAGCTCTTTAGAATCTGCTTCAACGTTTAACCTAAGTAAGTTCTCTGTTCCGCTTGGACGAACATTAAACCACCAGTCTTCAAAGTATGCAGTAAAGCCGTCAGACTCATCTGTTCTCTTGGCGTTGGATGCGTAAATTGATTTAAGTTCAGAAATCTTTGCGTCCTTATCTGAAACATTGCTGTTTGTTTCATCAATTGCAAAGTAACGCTTGAAGGGCGCAACAATTTCACTCAACTTCTTTTTAGAATCACTTATTGCTTCAAGAGTTACAAGAAGGGCTACAAGGCCAGAATCTGCAAAAAAGTTTTCTCTAAAAAAGAAATGGCCTGAAAGTTCTCCTCCAAACAAAATATTTTCATCCCGCATCCTTGGTTTTATGAAACCATGACCAACCCTTTCAAGAACAGGCGTGCCGCCGTTTTCCTTAATTACTTCTGGAACAGCTTTTGACATAACAATTGTGTACAAAATCTTTGACCCCTGGTGCTTTTTGAGTAGATTTTCTGCAATAAGGCAGGTTAAAAGTGAACCGGTTACTGTTTGGCCCTTTTCATCAACCATAAACATTCTGTCGCCGTCTCCGTCAAAAATAACTCCAAGATCTGCTTTCTCTTCAAGAACACGATCACGCAAAGCAGCGATTGTTTCTGGCTTTAATGGATTGGGCTCGTGGTTTGGAAAATTTCCATCCAACTCAAAAAACATTCTGGTAATTTTTAACGGAAGCCTTTTTTCAACCTCAGGAATTGTTTTGCCAGCCATTCCATTGCCTGCATCAACAACAATCTTCAACGGCTTTATTTTGTCGTGATGAACAAGAGAAAAGCACTTGTCAATGTAATCGTTTAACACATCTCTTTGAACTATCTTGCCCTTTTCAGATGACTCAGGAAACTCTCCAGCATCAATCATGTCCCTAATACCCCAAAAGCCAGTGTTCTTACTAATGCCCATTGCACCCTTGCCGCAAAACTTAAAGCCATTCCACTCTTTTGGATTGTGAGAAGCAGTAATCATACAACCCGCATCAAAA
>JASLNX010000062.1 GCA_030745815.1 archaeon | reverse complement strand
GAGAGCCAATGTGCCGGTTGCAGAAATTGCGTCAACGTCTGCCCCGGCATGTGTAATAAGACAGATTTTTTTTCTTTTAAGTCCATAGAGTTGAATCAAGGGAGTCACTTCTTTTCTTTCTTCTCCCCCGATTCTTCAGTCTCAGTTACTTGATTAACTGGGGCGCCTGTTTTTTGGGCCGCCTCAATTTCTGATTTGAGACCGTTAAGCTTGTTTACCAAACTTTCCTCTTGCTTTTGCAGGGTCTTTAACCTAAGCTCTGCGCTTTCCTGCTTTTCCTTAACGTCCTTTTTTACCGCTGAGGTGTCTGAGAGGATAAGGATGTTTCCAACTGCTTTGTAAACTCTCTTTTCCTTTGTTTTTTCAAGCTCTTCAAGCGTTGTTTTCAGGGTTTGGCTTTGAATTTGCAGGTTCTGCTTTTGGGATGAAACCCCCATTAGCTGGTTTCTGCTGCGTTCGAAGTCCATTACCTTTTGTTGAATTTCGTTTGTCATTATATTCGACCTCCAAAACTTTCTGAACCAATCCAATCAATTTAAGGTTTGAATTCAGAGAAGCCCGCAATGCAACTGCATCAAGGGCCTTAATATTCAGTGAAAGAACACCTTTATTAAGTTTAATTTTTGTTTCTGACCTCTTGTTGTGCTTTGAATCAAGCTCTGGTTTGAGGGACTTTGCAACAATAGCTGCAGTTTCCCCAAGAGAAAGCTTGACAAGGCAATTGTATTTTTCGAGCATTGTTATCTTGCTTTAACATTTTTTGATATGGGGTCCCTTAGCTTGTACAATACTTTGTACGCGCACTGTGGGCACCTTATGATGCCCTGGGGCAATCCGTCAAATTTTTCTCCGCATCTTCCGCATTTATACAATTGACATCACTTCTTTTCCTTTTTAGTAGACTTTTTGGCTTTGGCTGGTTTTTTTTCCACCTTGGGTTTCTTTTCCTTGGTTGCCTTGGCCTTTACAACTTTTTTAGGCTTTGCTTTGCTTTTTGCCTTTGCAGGGCTGGCCTTTTTCTTCTCGGCCTTTTCTTTTTTTGGTTTCTCTGCAGCCTTTTTCTTCTTTGGCTTTTCTTCTTTGGCCTTTGGTTTGGCTTCAACAGGCTTTTCCTGCTTTTGCTCTTTGGCTGTTTCCTCAAGCTTCTGTTCGGCAATCTTTGGTTCTTTTACCTCAGTTAGTTCCTTAATATGTGGAACAAATGCCTTTTGAGTAACCATTTTTCTAACAATTGAACCACTCATGGTTTCAGGCAGGTAGGCTCCTCCGGCTATTCTAGTCTTGCACTTTTTGCACTCATAGATTCCTGCAGCCAGTCTCTTAACTCGGAGAAAACCGCATTTTGGGCATTTGTGCTTTTTCTTTTGCACGGCTTCAATTTTTATTACGCGCCTTCTTATGCCGACTCCGTATCTTGAGCCAAATCTTCCGGTTGTTTTTACTTTTTTTGTCCTACCCACTTCAAATCACTTAGAGTTGTTTTCTTATGTCCTTTGAGCTCTTGAAAGCCAGGTCAATACAGTGGTCTATTTCGTTTCCACTAAATCCGCCTGAGATTCCTTTCTGGAAGGCACACATATAGTTATCCTCACTGGTTGACACTGAGAATCTTGCTGTTTGGGCCTTTTCCTCTGCAAGACTTGGGTCGGCAAAAATCTTGTTGCCTACCTTTGCAAAGGTTGAAAGAATTGGCTTTCTTGAAAGCTTTAGTTTTCCTGTAAATTCGCCTTTCACTATCTTGTCATCCTCAACCTTTGGAATCTTGGATTCAAGAAGTGATGTTAAAGCTGCAATGCCTAGTGCATCAAACAGGTTCCCGTCGTCGTTTAGAACATACATGTCTATGAAGCAAACCCAAACTTGTTCTCCTTCTGTAATACAGAGGTCCTTAAAGTCTATGGCTTTACTTTCTCTAATGCCTCTATCCACTACTCTTGCAAGTTCAATTGCTTGAGGTCGTGGTGGGCCAAGTTCAAAGTCTTCTGACGCAAGCGGCAAAAGCTCTGTTCCAACTGAAATTGTTCCCTTATCCGGAGAGTCCGGGTATGGGGTTCCTAGAATCATTTTGACTCCTGCAACAACCTCTGTCTTACCAAGCTTTACGTTTGCTGAACCTTCAGCGTTTTCGCTTATGTCCTTTGTTATCTTAATTTCCCTGTATTCATCAAGGGCCCTTTGGTCAACACGCTTGTCTTGCTTTGCAAGCTCATTTACTCTGTCGGCCTTCAAATCCCACAAAACGTTTTCGTTCATTCGCTCACCTTCTCTGATTTCTTAGCAGCAGGTTTCTTTTCTTCAGCCTTTGGCTTTGTATCTTGCTTTTCAGCTGCTTCGTATTTTTTCCTCAGTGCTGCTTTTTGCACTTCGTATACCTGCTTGCATCCTTTTATGCCAAGTTCTTTTGCTTTCTTCCACTCGGCTTTAGTCATTAAACCATCCATTTGCAAGAGAACGATTTCTTCTGTTCTTGGCATTATTGCTATTGGAATATCAACAGCGTCTGGTGCGTCTTCCT
>JASLNX010000061.1 GCA_030745815.1 archaeon | reverse complement strand
CGAACACTGTACTATTTTTGGCATTGTACCAAAACCCATTTATAAATGGCAAACAGCAATTAGTACAGAAGCTAAAATGTTAGTTTTGGATGTTTAAAGAATTGATGGAAGGGAAAACCTTGTTTCACCTCACGATTTTCTCTTTCCCTCCTTTTTTTCTTCTTTTTGGTTTTAAATGGTTCTATTAAACGGAGGTTGTTGCATGAGCTTTTGGGATATACTTAGACCTATGACAGAAATGGCATGGGAAATAAATATTGCTTCAGAGTTTCTTACTCTGTTCTTATCGCTTGGCGTTCTGGCTATTTCAGTTCTCGCTTATAGAAAAACTAAAAGCAAAAGGCTTCTAATAGTGACTGCCGCTTTCTTGCTTTTTGCATTAAAGTGGGTTCTAAAAGTTGCTGACCAGTTCATTAGCCCTGGATTTTTCTTCAGTAGGGCATCAGAGGCACTGGTTGAATTAGGAATTCTTGCGCTTTTGTTCTATGCAATATTCAAAAAATAGGTGCTTTATTTGGCTGAACTTGAAGACGCCCTTGCACTGGGCACGAGAGACAGAATTTACAGAGCAATAGCCAAAAACCCTGGCTTGCATTTTAGGGAGTTGCAGCGTAGAACTGATCTTGCAACCGGTAGTCTACAGTACCACATTGACTATTTAACTAAAAGAAATCTGGTTAAGTCGGTTAAGCAGGGAAAGTTTGTAAGGTATTACAGTGCAAGAGGAGAACAGCTTGGTGAAGACGAAACTCTGATGAATCTTCTTAGGCAAGAGAGTTTGCGAAATATTGTACTTTTCTTGCTCACCAAAAAGAGTGCAACGAATCTTTCAATTTCTTCAGCAGTGGGCTTAAGCCCAAGCACAGTTTCATGGCACCTTAGTAAACTTGTAAGCAATGAAATTGTTGGAACAAGAAAAAGGCTTAGAAAGAAATACTTTTACTTGGTTTCCCCTGAAAAAACAATGGCCCTTCTAAGAGTTTACAAAAAGAGCTTTTTGGACGACATTGTTGACCACTTTGTTGAAATTTGGGAGTCAATGGAGTCCTGATTTACAGGAATTCGAATCCAAAGGCAAACCCAAGAATTCCAAAGAACAAATCACTAATCTTGTTAAATGGGTTCTCTTTGAAAGCGGCTCTGCTTTCACGCACTAAAAGCATTTCAAAAAATTCCCACCCAAAAATTATTGGGACCGCGATTTCATAATCTTTCAAAAAGCCCCCTAGTGCCAGGCCGCCTAAAAAGTGGGTTAGCATGTCAACTCTTTCAGGGGTATAGTACCAGCCTTTAAAGTGTGCGACTCCATGGACAATTAGAAAGACTGCCAGTGCAGCAAGCTTTAATTCAAAGGACATAAATAATTAGCTGCTGAAATAGTATTTAAGATAAGGGGATGGGCACGCCCGGGATCGAACCGGGGACCTTTCGGTTATCAGCCGAATGCTCTAACCACTGAGCCACGCGCCCAAACAATAAAATTGCTTAAATAAACCGTTTTAAAGCTATTCCCTGTCCGCCTAATCCTTTGTTATTAATATACGGTAAGGTCAGGTCTTTTCATTTGATAATTCTCATAAGTTTTCTTCCATATTTTAGAAATTTTTTCCTCCTTGGTGCTGAAAAATTTATGCTGAAGCCCGGAGGGATCTTTAAAATGTCCACAGTATTTGCACAACACTTTTAGCTCTTTTTCCATATTGTCGTTGGGAAGAGGAATTTCTTTTCTTCCAATATCAAACCCAAAAAGCCTATCTACTGCTGCTCCTGGACCACAAGGGTAATACCCGTATCTCGTTAGGCCCAAACCGCAAAAACTTGGTATAATGCAGCCTTTACTAAAGTCTGCAAATCTTAATAATGGGTCATCCGCAGGTGCCAGGTTATATGTATCAAAACGATTTTCCACACTTGTTTTGCGAGTATTCGCTATTTTAACCCACGAGGGTACTCTTGTTAGTATCTCTTTTGTCTTTTCACCCACACCGTTTGTAGCAAGTCTTATCTCGCCCCCTGTTTTGTCCTTTATTTTTTTTAACTCTTCCAATATTTCAAATAGCTTTGGGTGCAGGGTAGGCTCTCCACCCAATACATTTATGCGTCTCCATTCAATATTTTTGTCCAGGCTTTCTTTTACAAATTTTTTTATTTGACCCAAACTCACGGTCTCATAGCTGGGTGCTTGTCTGCAGGACCTATTACAATTGAAGCACTTTAGATTGCAATCTGTTGTAATTTCAATTTCAATTTTTTTGTGGTTTGGAAGAAATTTTTCGGACGAGAACAATTTGCCGTATTTTTCTTTAAACAAGGACATTTTTTTAAGATACGGTAAATTCTTTAACATGGTTGCAACACATTGTATTTGCTCAAATAAAACGTTTTAAAGCTATTGAATTAATAAATTTTTGTAAGCCAATTGTTTAAGTTTAATGTATTACAGCCCCGTCGTCTAGTGGCCAAGGATACAGGCCTTTGGAGCCTGGGACGTGAGTTCGACTCTCACCGGGGCTATATGGGTATTTTGGATAGGTTCAAGAAGAAGGAAGAGCAAGAGACTGAGCAAAAGCAAGAAGTTCCTGTTGTTGGAAAGTATGAGCAGACTTGTGCTCTTTGCAGCAAACCTGGAACTGAGAAAAAATGGATGGGCCAATTCTGGCACAAGAAGTGCATGCGCGTTGCCAAGAAGGGCGCAAAGAAAATGCTTTAGTTCCACAAAATTAGGAGCTGTAAATCCATTACATTTGTTTCAGTGTAACCGGTAACTATTTCTCCCTTAACTTTTTTGAAGAACGTGTTTGAATCGTTTCTTGCAAGGAATTTTCTTGGGTCTAGTTTTTTCCCACGGGCTTTCTCCATTGTTTTTGAATCTGCAATTGCACCTGCCGCATTGCTGTTTCCGTCAATGCCGTCACTTCCAACCGAAACAAGCACTGTTTTATCTGCTTTTTCCAAATCCCTTACAGCGCCCAACACAATTTCTTGGTTCCTTCCACCTGTCCCCTTACCAGTTATTGTAACAGTTGTTTCGCCCCCTGCAATAAAT
>JASLNX010000060.1 GCA_030745815.1 archaeon | reverse complement strand
TTCCATTAATTGTCATGGGTTCGGCATAAATGATCTTGTTTTTCGCCTGTGCTTTTTTTTTCTCGTAGGCAGTCGCAATTCTTTCCCGGTCAATTAGTTCTTGTTTTGCATCATACTTGTCGTTGCCTTGGTCAACAAACTCTTTCTCCCCGCCAGTTACTCTTTTCACAGCCATTCAAATCACTTCTTTTTTAATTTTTTTAGGCGCGATTCACACATTTCTTTTTGATTATGTTTTGTGTTTGGGTATCTAAGATTATGCTAACGAATTCATATACTTCAGCCGGATTTATTGTCCCATCCTCTGCAACGGTTTGTCTTTCTATTACAAGTATTTCCATAACTGTGGGGCAGTAAGTGTAGTTTAAGTTTTCCCCAGGCTCACTACCTTCCCTGCAATGTGCCATTGGTTTTTTTTCATACTTTTTGTTCAAAATATTTTTTTGTGGTTTGTAATTGCCCCCTATCATAAAATAGCTTGCACCACGCCAACCATTCCCAAAGTTGTTGGATTGAAATTCTAAATAAAGTTGATCCATTACGGAAACAGGAGGGACTAACTTGTATTCAGGAAGTACCATATCCTTTGGGCAGTTTTCATTATCTGTTGAAGAATCTGTTGAAACATTTTCAACGCACCCGCTTAGCAAAACCAGTGTAATAATTGCTAACAAAATAGGAACTTTCATAGTTTGTTTCCACAACCTGCGCAAAATTTTGCCCCTTTCTTTATTGGTACGTTACATTTTCCGCAAACCGCGCCCGCAGTTGGCGTAGTCTTATTTGGGATGGGTGTAACTTGCTTTGGTTTTAGATAATAAAAATAGTAAACGCCTGCTCCTGCCGCTCCAAGAAGTACAATTACAATCACCGGCAATAGCAGATTTGGCGCAGCGGGGGCTGAAGGATATGTTGTTCCCGGGCCTGTTGTAGGCAATCCGGTTGTTGGAACGTTTGGTAAAACTGGTGGCGGTGCACAACTTGCTTTGCACTCTCCAACTGTTGCCCCTGTTGCAGTACAACATTCTAAACCGGAACCACAGTCCTGAAGCTTGTAATCTCCGCCCTCAGTACAACAGTTTCCAAAAGGACAATTTAGAATTGTTACTCTATTCTTACATCCTTCTTCTCTATTGCAATATTGATCGGCTTGACAATCGTTATCTGCACAGCAAGGAACCGTTTTTTCAGTGTAACTGCAAGTGCCTTTGTTTGAGCCCCATGGTTGGCTTAAATTACAACTCCACATAGTTTCGATTTTATTTCTGCAAATTGCTTGTCCT
>JASLNX010000059.1 GCA_030745815.1 archaeon | reverse complement strand
TGCAAAAAACAAAAAGCTCCCAAATTTTGCGAGAAAAAGCTGGTCTACCTCTCAGCAAATGTTAAACAATGAACTGCAAAGTAGCCTTGGAGAATTTAAGTAAATTAATAATTATTTAAGAAAAGGAAAAGGCGGAGGAATTGAAATGGCAGTAACAGAAATTCAGGCAAAAGAGTTTGAAACAAAAGCTCTTAACTTAGAAAAGATGGCTCTGGTTGAATTTTGGCACGATACATGCCACTGGTGCCACAAGTTTGGGCCGGTTTACGAACAGGTTTCTGAAAAGTTTCCAAACGTA
Source organism: archaeon (assembly GCA_030745815.1). GTDB lineage: Archaea > Iainarchaeota > Iainarchaeia > Iainarchaeales > JAFCCZ01. Next base: position 1,348 of record JASLNX010000059.1, on the reverse strand, counting down.
AGCTTTCTCAAAATGAATGTACTGGAGAATCCCGAAAACCAAGATTTTGCAGCAGGCAAGGGAGTAATTTCAACTCCAACAACAAAGGCTTTCTGCAAAGGCGTTGAAGTCGGAGAAATTATTGGATTTAGAGACGCTGAAGAATTGGAGAAAACAATTAAGGGGTTAATTGAAGGCATGACTGCTTGCGAGCAAAGCACTAAATTGGAAAACTAAAGCTTTTGTTGCTTAACAAAATCCTTTCCAAAGTATTCCAAAAACTTTTTGGTAGTTCGTACAGCATAGCTTCTGCCCTTTCTTTCCCTTGCAATAAATCCTTCTTCAAGAAGGTGTGAAATGTGATCATAGGCTTTGTTGTTCCTGTACTTTATTATAAGACTCTGCATAATTGGCTGCTTGAAAGCAATTAAAGCAAGGGTTTTCATTGTTCCCTTGTTAAACAAGCTCTCTGACGCAAAGTCTTGAACGTGTTCTTCTAACGAATGCCTTACCTTCATTTGAAACAGGCCTTCAGACTCTGAAATTTCCAGCGCCGAATCCCTTAAATTAAACTCTCGCATTAATTCAAAAGTTTTCTCTTTAGCCTCGCCGTAATCTGAAGCACCAATTACCCTCATTAAGTCTCCAATTCCAAGGGCTTTTGGCGACATAAAGAGTGCTGCTTCAATTAGCTTTTTTTCATCAGGCATTACACAAAGAAAAGCGGAAAAGCTTTTTAAATTCCCTGTACTTAGCTACTTGGTAATCCCGCAGGCTTTTCCTCTTCTTTATTGTTTAAGAGAGCAACCATTATTTCTCCAAACCACTCTTCTTGCCAGGCATTAATTTTTCCCTTGTTCATTAGAAATAAAAGCGGAACAAAGACGTGGACCATTTCAACCGGAGTCTTTTCGTTTAAGAGCTGGGAAAATGTTACAAGACCCTGGGAGTCAGCTCTCTTTGAAATTCTTTCTTCTACATCAGATACCTTTTCTTCAATGCTTCCTTCGCTTACCAGAACGCTGAATTCAGGAAGTTCTTTTGAGCGAAGAATTGAATTCTGCTTGTGCTTGGTTTTGTTAAGAACATCCGCAATTCCTTCAACTAGTTCGTCAAGCGAAACCTTTCCCTGCCTAAAGCGCCTGACCCCCTTTAGTTCAGGAATGCTATCTTCAAGCATTTGAATGTCGTCTTGAGAGAGTTCTTCTGCTGCCTCTTCGTCGTCAATTCCATGAAGTTTTAATGTGCGAGCCTTCATTTTTAGTAAAATTGCTGAGGCAAGAATTGCGTTTGCCGGAACCTTTAGGTTTGCGTGCTCTCTTTGACTAACCTTTTCAAGAAACTTGTCTGCAAGAGCGCAGAGGTCAAT
>JASLNX010000058.1 GCA_030745815.1 archaeon | reverse complement strand
TTTTGTGAATTGGGCAGTCGTAAACGTAATCTGGAAACTTTTCCCTGAATTGCTTAACGTAACTTGCAAGCGGGCCCTTTGGTGCAAATTGATTAAAGCGAAGCATGCATTTTTCAAACAAAAACCTGTATTTTAGCCCTTCCCCGGAAATTGCTTCTCGCGGGATGTACTTTGGCTTTACTATTACAAAGCCTTCAGGATGCTCGTTTGCATAGGATTTGCATTGAAATCCGTCAACTGTATCAATCAGTGTTGATTCGTAAAAATGTGACATAATAAAACCGACCTTTATTGTTGAAAGATTTGGGTTGGGTAATTTTTATAAAACGCAATTCTTTCATCTTTGTACTAAAAACAGGCCTTTTACTATAAGTTCTTTAAAGTTTACACAATCAATACTGGTATAATTAAGGTGAATTGAAATGAAGGCAAAAAGCGGAACAATCTGGTTTTCAGGACTGCATGGGTCTGGCAAAACGTCTATTGCAAAAGGCCTTGCCAAAAAGCTTAGGGCCAAAGGCATTGAAGTTGTTGTTTTAGACGGTGACGAACTAAGAGAAGGGGTTTCAGCAGACCTTGGCTACACTCTTGAGGACAGGAACAAGCACATTAAAAGGGTTGCAAACATTTGTGCAATCATTTCCAAAAACAATGTTTTAAACATTGCCTGCGTTGCGTCTCCCTCAAAAGAAATAAGGGAGTACGCCAAATCAAAAATCCCAAATTTTATTGAGGTCTTTGTAAACTGCCCTCTTAAAGTTTGCGAGGAAAGAGATGTAAAAGGCCACTACAAGAAAGCAAGGGCCAAAGAAGAAGGCTTTGAGGATTTTCTTGGAATTGGAATAAAGTACGAGGCGCCAGAAAACCCGGGCCTAGTTCTTGAAACAGACAAAGAAACTGTCGAAGAGTCGGTTGAAAAGCTTTACAAAAAGCTTGTTGAAGACTGTTGGGTTTCCTAATCACACAATCGATTTGCCTTCAACTTCTTTTGGAATCCCAACACCCATTATCTTTAGGATTGTGGGCATTAAATCAATTAGATTAATATCATCGGTTTTTCCTGGCACAAGGCCTGCGTTGTTTAACAAGAACATTCCCTTTCTGTAGTGGTTTGCGGAGTTTCTTCCCTTATCAGCGGTGTGAGAAAAAAGCGTCTTGTGCCCAATCATCTGGTTTGCTCCCCACTTCAAGTCGTCAAACATTACAACAAGGTCAGGCTGCACATCAACGTGCTTTCCTGAATAAACTTCTTCTTTCTTGAAAACAAGAGTTTGCATTTCGGCCCCGTTTTCATCCCTTACTGCCAAAAGCTTTTGCTTAACTTCTTCCACTAGCGAACTATACTCGCTTTCGTCAACAATTCCTTCAGGCTCTCTGCCCTTGAGGTTAATAAAAATTCTTGCAATGTAGTTGCCCGTGCAAAAAACCTTTGTGTTAGCCCAGTCAACTTTTGCTTCCCTAAAAAGAGTTGGTTCTGAAGGGGTTTCAAGCATCTTCATGTAGCCTTCTTGAATAAGCCACTGGTTTACGTTGAAGAAACCGTGCATCTCCCTTGCTCCGTGATCAGACATTATTAGAAGAACGTCGTCTTCGCCCAGCAGTTCCTTTACCTCGCCAATTTTTTTGTCAATGAATTTGTAGTAGTCAAGAATTGCGTTCTTAAGTTTTGTGTCCGCTTTGTGGTCAGGGTGAGTTGTGTCCATGTCTGCCCAGAAGGCGTGGTGAATTCTATCAGTTCCTGTTGTAACCATTATAAAGAAGTCCCAGTCCTTGTTTTTGATGAAGTTCTTTGTTACCTTGAAACGCTTTTCCTCCATCTCAATTAGTTCATTGAACACTAGGTCCTTTGGCTTTTTCTTAAAGTTCTTAACGTCAATCATGTAGCCGTCGGCAATCTTGTTTATTTCTTCCTTGACCTCTTTTGGAAAACAGTAATCGCGATCCTCGCCTGGTGTTAAGAAGGAACTAATCATTATTCCATTCACATCGTACGGCGGGTAGGTAACCGGAACATTTACTACAATGGACTTTTTGCCTACTCCCTTCAAAATGTCCCAAATTCTCTCTCGCTCAATTACTGTACTGTTTGCAACAAAGAAATCAGTGTAAGAAAAGTTTTTTCGGGTGGTAAAACCGTGAAAAGCCGAGGCCCCTGGATTTCTGCCCTTTGCGAAAGCAACCCAAGAAGTACAACTTAGAGGCGGAACTACGCCGTTTGATTCTCCCCAGGCGCTTTCTTCCATTAAGGCCGAAAGATTGGGAAGCTGGTCTTTAAATTGTTCAAAGCAAAGCTGCGGGGTAAAAGCGTCAAGCCCTAAAACAAAAACCCTTTTTGCCACAAAAATCGACCGCAGAATATTAATCAGAATTCAATATAAGTCAGTAATCCAGAAACTGTTTTAAATGCAATTTTATTAGCTTTGTACCAATTCGGTTAATAAATAAATCTTTCATTTATTGGTATAACAAAGGCTAAACGACTTTTGGTGAATTTATGAATATTGCTTTTTTGAACCCGCCCTTTAGGGGAACTTTTAACAGAGAAGTAAGGTTTCAAGCGGTCTCACCGCAAAAGGCCTTGCACCCGCCAATAATGCTGGGGTATGCAACGGCCGTTTGCAGGGATGCAGGGCACAAGGTAGACTTAATTGACTCTCCGGCCCTTGAAATCAACGCAGAAGAAACAATGGCAAGGCTTATGAAATTCAAACCAGCCTACGTTGTAATGCTTACATCAACGGCCTCGGTAATAAGTGACGGAAAGCTTGCAAAAGAAATTGCAAAAAAGACAGGTGCAAAGACAATTGTTGTTGGAAACCACGCAACAGCTGTTCCAGAGGACACAATTGAACGGGGCTTTGACATTGTTGCAAGAGGCGAATACGATTTAACAATTAACAAAATAGCAAACGCTAAAAACTTTGAAACAGTTGAAGGGATTTCGTTCAAGAAAGGCAAAAGGTTTATACATAACAAGCACGCACCTTTAATAAAAAACCTTGATGATTTGCCTTTCCCTGCAATTGAATTCCTTCCAAATGACCAATACTATTCTGCAATTTACAAAAACCCTTTTACTTTTGTGTTGGCAGGACGCGGCTGTCCTCATCAGTGCATTTACTGCGCAGGCCCGCAACTAATGTCTGGCCGGGGCTATAGGTTTAGAAGCCCTGAAAATATTGTGAAAGAACTTAAGCACCTTAAGAAAAATTACAAATTCAAGAGCGTGCTGTTTAATGACGACACACTAAATGTTAACAAAAAGCACATATTAGAACTCTGCGATTTAATGGTTAAGGAAAAGGTAAACATGCCTTGGGGCGCTTACAGCAGGGTTGACTCGGTTGATCGGGAAATCGCACAGGCCATGAAGAAGGCCGGCTGCTTTTTGGTAAAGGTTGGTTATGAATCAGGCAGCGACGAACTCCTCAAGTCAATGAAGAAGGGAGCAAGGGCAACAACAGATAAGGCAAGAGAGGCCACGAAACACTTTAAGGAGGCCGGGATTCAGATTCACGGAACATTTGTTTTTGGAATGCCTGGCGAGACCGTTGAAACAATTAAGAAAACAATTAATTTTGCCAAAGAACTTGACCTTGACTTTGTTCAGTTCAGCGTGGCGCAGCCTTATCCTGGAACAGAGTTTTACAAATACCTTGAAGACAAGGGCTATTTGCACTTTAAGGACTGGGCAGACTATCTTGACAATTGCGGCTGCATTAAGCCAATTTTTGAGTACCCAAACCTTAGCATGAAGGAAATGGAACACTGGATTAGGCAGGCTTACCGGGAATATTACCTAAGGCCACACTACATCCTAAAGGCGTTAAAGCAAAGGCTTACAAACTGGAACTTAATGAAAACCAGTTTTAGAAGCGCAAAGAGTTTAATCCAGTATATTAGAGCTTGAGTGATTAATGTTGAAAATTGAATTAATTTTCCCGGCGTTTGAAATCTATTTTACACACGAAGCGCCAATAGGGCTTGCATATCTTAAAGCAGTTTGCCAGAAAGCCGGGCATGAAGTAGAAGTCTTTGACAACAACGTAATGAACTTGCCGCTAAAAGAGGCTCTTCAAAAAATAAAGGGAGCTGATATTGCTGCAATGTCAATGACCACGCCAACATATAAAACTGTCAAAAAGATGTGTGACGCAATAAGAACAAAACTTGGTATTCCGGTTATTCTTGGCGGACCACACCCTACAATTGATCCAAAAGACTGTCTAAATTTTTGCGACTTTGTTGTGCTTGGAGAAGGAGAAGAAACATTTGTAGAATTATTAGAAGCACTTGAAAAAGGAAGAAATCTTTCTGACTTAAAAAAGATTAAGGGCCTGGGTTTTCGGTGGAACAAGGAAAAAATTGTTAATGAACCGCGTCCTTTAAACCACGATCTTGATAAACTGCCTTTTCCAGATTGGAACGGCTTTCCAATTTCAAAATATGGTTCAGCAATTAGAACAAGCGGGAGAAGTCTCCCTATTGTTACAAGCAGGGGCTGCCCCTTCAATTGCTGCTACTGTTTTAAGGGATTATTTGGGCGCGCTTTTAGAGCAAGAAGTCCGAAAAGCGTTGCTGACGAACTGGTTTACCTAAAAGAAAATTTTGGAATAAAGGAATTTCAAATTGCAGACGACGCTTTTGCCGCAAATAAGCAACGGGCAATAGAAATTTGCCAGGAAATAGTAAAAAGAGAACTTAATCTTCCTTGGAGCCTACCAAATGGAATCAGGGCAAGCAGCCTAAATGAAGAAGTGGTAGAATGGATGAAGAAAGCTGGGTTAAAGTACACTGGTCTTGGAATTGAATCAGGAAGCCAAAAAATCCTTGACAACATTGGAAAACAACAAAAGCTAGATGATGTAAGAACTGCTGTTAGGCTTTTGAAAAAATACAAAATTACCACGGTTGGCTTTTTCATGTTTGGGCTACCGGGAGACACAATTGACACAATGAAGGAAACTGTAAAGTTTGCAAAGAGCCTTGACCTTGACTATTGCAGCATTTCAATGACAACGCCTTATCCTGGAACAAGGCTTTATGATGAGGTGGAAGAAAAAGGCGGAAAATTTCTTGTCAAAGACCAGGAAGACCTGTTTAGCCTCGGAAGCAAGTGCAAGTTCATGATGCCAAATATGGCTACACCTGAAGAGATTGAAAAAGCTTACAAGAAAGCAAGAATTGAACTACTTTTGCAGCCAAAAATTATTCTTAGAGCACTTAAAAGTCCCAAAAAACTTTGGGCTGGTGCAAAAGTTGCATACAAGTGGATTCTTAAGACTTAGAATCCAGCACTTCTTTGTATACATCCAGTATCTTATCAACCGCCTGTTTAACGGTATAATTCTCTTGAGCATACTTTCTTGCATTCTTCCCAAGCACATCAACTAGCCCGGGCTTACTAAAAATCATGTCAATTTTTTCAGCAATGTCCCTGGAACTTTTTTGCTTAACTCTAAAACCATTTAGGCCATGCTGGACAACGTCAACCAAGCCACCAACTGAAGATGCAATAGTTGGTGTCCCACAGGCAATTGCTTCAACTGCAACAATTCCAAGAGTCTCTGTTTCACCCCTGGAATCAAAAATGGACGGAACAACAAAGACGTCGGCTGCGTTCATCCACAATCTTACTTCTTTGTTTGAAACCCAGCCTGGGAAGATAATTTTACCACCCAACCCCTTTTCGTTTACCATTTGTTTAAACTTTTCATCAAGAGGGCCTGATCCACCAATAACACATACAAGATTTTTTGTTTTAACTTTTGACATTGCGTCTATTAAATATTCAAAACCTTTCTTTTCAACAAATCTGCCAACAGTAAAGAGAATTTTTTTGTTGGGAGGAAGGCCAAGTTGTTTTCTGCACGCCTCCTTTGCCATTGGCTTGAAATAATTTAAGTCAAGCCCCATGTGTAGAACGCAGTACTTTTTTGGCTTGAACTCTTTTAAGGTAGTGTCTCTTGTGTAAGTTGAATTAAACATTACATAGTCACAATTTTTGAAAACAATTCCTTTAAGGTATCTAAAAAACTTTGGGCCATAAACAGTTCTTTGAACCCAAATTACAAACGGCTTTCCTGTGATCTTTTTTAATGTAACGGCAACCAGTTCGCTTGGAAGAAACATTGCATGCAAAACGTCCTTTCCTTTGGCCCACCTCATTGCTTTTACAAAAAAGTTGGCCATAAAAAACGGCATTTGGAGTTTTGCTGAAAGCTTGTTTGAAAAGTTGTGGGCAACCCCACCATAGTAGGCAAGTTTTTGCGAGCTTCTTGGAAAAAAGTACTGGAATCTGTGAATTTTTATTTTGTCAATTACTTCAACCGATTTGCTGTCTTCGTTATCATGGGGCATGACAACATCGTAGTCTACCCCTTGCTTTGCACATTCCTTTAGGTGGTCATGCCAGGCACTTTGGTCTTTTTTGTTCCGAACATAGGATGTTACCAGAAACAATACATTTGGTTTGGGTATTTGGCTCACAAATTACTTAAACGCTTTAGTTAATTTAAAGCAAATTGGTACAAAAATAAATTTACTCAAAACTCAGCGCAAATTGGTCAAAAAATTATCTCTCTTGCCAGAGTAAAGTCCTTTGCTTCAAGTTCACGTGATAAAAACAATACAATTAGGTAAATAAGTGACACGATTATATAGGTTAACAAAATAGCATAGCCAGTAAATGGAAGGGCAAGAGCTGCCACATATGTAACGGCCGCTGCAAAGAGAATTCTTGCAAACGATTTAATTGAACAAAGGGCCTTAAACGAAAAAAGAACATATGCTGAAAGTAGTGCCAACGCAAAAAACATTGAGATTGTTGAAGCAAATGCCGCGCCAACAAGGCCGTGGGTTGGAATAAGCACCAGGTTTAGCCCAAAGTCAAGAACAAGTGCTAAAAATGAAACAATTGCAACAACTGATGGCTTGCCATGGCCTGCAACAATTGAGGAAAGAACAGAGAAGAGGGCAAAAAAGCTTATTCCAAAAATAAGAATTGATAAGGGAATTGCAGCAGGTGCATAAGTTACTTTGAACAGCAACTCAACAAGCGGCTTTGCGGTTGCGGAAACTGCTACAACAGGCAGGGCAATTAACATTATTGTGTAACGGTTTGTTTCTCTAATGTAAAAGCGCACCTTGTCAAGCCTTTCGCGGTGGCTCCAGTGCGAAATCACCGGGAGCAGAACCGATGTTATTGCCAGTACGGCATAAAACGGCAGCTTGGAAATTGTTGAAGCAACCGTGTAATAGGCAGCCTGGGTGTTTGCAATATCTATTGGAAGAAGGGCCTTTACCATCAACAAATCA
>JASLNX010000057.1 GCA_030745815.1 archaeon | reverse complement strand
AGTGTTGCAATTTCTTTTTTGAAAACCTGTTTGGGGTCTCCTTGAGAAATACTTTTTGCTTTGATTGCAATTAGCCCTGGTTTTCCTTTGGATAGAAAAAGCGCGGCATTTTTATTAAATATTTCTGCCTGGTTCTTTTGTGAAATGTCTTGAAAGAGTAGGTCAACTGAATGCCCTTTCAGATACTCTTCATACTCTTTTGGCTTGTTTGCATCGGCTAATATTGGAACAAGGTTTTCGCGGTCTTCGCATAGTCCAATAAACTTTCTCATCACTCGTTCGCTTGAGTCAACACCGAAAAGAAGTCCGTTTGCTCCAATAATATCACTTACATGGCTTGCGGTTGTTCCCTCGCTACTTCCAAGGTAGAGTACTGTGCTCCTTTGTTTTAGTGGAACGTCTTCTAATTTGTTCTTTATTCCTGCTGCAAGTTTACTCCTCCAAGGAACCCATTCTCTGAATTCCTCGTCGTTCTCTGAGAAAAGCCTTTCTCCGTAAACTTTTTTTCCAGGAACAAGGTTTTTGGTTAAGAGCCTTTTGTCATCTGAAAAGATTCCGTTAAATATTTGTTTCAAAAAAACACCGTTTGCTTAAAATCCAAGGATAGCAAAATCTTTTATTCTATTACTTCGTACTATATTTGCTTTACAGGTGATTGAATGAAGAAATATTTTGTTTTAATGGCCATTGTCTTAATTGCAATGTTTGCAATTAGTGCTTACGTTTACCCTTTGATGCCTGAGAGGATTGCGTCACACTGGAACGCGGCAGGCAACGCAAACGGCTTTATGGACAAGGACATTGGCCTGTTTTTGATTCCACTTGTCTCACTGGCCCTTCTTAGTTTCTTTGCAATAATTCCAAAGATTGATCCTTTGAAGAAAAACATTGTCAAGTTCAAAAAGCAATATACTCAATTTATCCTGCTAATCCTTTTGTTTCTGCTCTACATTCAGTTTCTAATAATTCTTTGGAATACGGGTAAAAGGTTTGACTTTTCACAAGTTATTGCTCCAGGAGTTGGAGCGCTCTTATATTTTATGGGAGTCTTATTGCCTGATATTAAAAGAAATTGGTTTATTGGAATTAGAACTCCTTGGACTTTAAGTAGTGACGCGGTTTGGGATAAGACCCATGCACTTGGCGGAAAGGTCTTTAAAGCAGTTGGAGTAATTGTAATATTAGCAATTTTTATTCCTGCGTTCTCTTTGGCCTTAATGATTTGGCCAATCTTAATTGCTGTTGTTTATTTGCTGGCTTTTTCATACTTTGAATTCAAAAAGCAAAAGTAGTACTACTTCTTTTCTTAAATTAGTAATAGAGAACCAATAACAGTTAGTCCAATTGCAATTATTTTTAATGCAAGAACTCCTGCGCGTAACTCTTCTTTAATTATCCTTGGCCAAAAAATGCTTAGACTGGTTGCAAACACCAGAACAAACACTGGTTGAGTTACTGTTATTGCTGTACTTAGTGAAACAAGCCCGGCAGCAAAACTCATCATAATCAAAATATAACCAATTACGCTAAGGCTTTCGTTTGCCGCTGAAAGAACAGACTCTTTTCTAAATCTCTTCAATGTTTCAATAATTTCTGCACGGTTTAGTACAAATAACCCCATACTTCCTGCGGCAAAACCTATGTTTGACCAAAAGAAAACGTTCCAAAATTCAAGCAAACCAAGTCCGTACTTTAGCAAAACAAATTCAAGCGCATACAAAACGCTTGCCAAAAGCATTATCTTAAACGAACGGCCCAGTTCCCATTTACCTGCTTTCTTTAAGGATACAAGAACAGCTCCTGTTAAAAGTAACAAAATTCCCAGACCTTGTAATGCTGAAATTGCTTCTCCCAAAAACGCTATTGCAATAATAACAACCCAAATTGGAATAGCATTCATTACAGGAATTACTCTTGAAACCTCTTCGTGAACTAATGCCTTAAAGTAAAAAAAGGATGCTACAAATCCTAAAAACCCGCTCAAAAAGACAATGGCCACTGCGTTAATGTTTGAGTAATCAAATCCAAAAATTGCAATTGCCAGAAATCCAAGAATTATTTGAACAATGCCGCCAATAAATAACGGTACAGCCGGCTTTCTAAAAAATCCAGAGATAAGATATTTATCAATTAGATTACATATTGCCCAGGCTGCTGTTCCAGCCAATGCCAAATAAAACCAAAGCAATCAAATCACTTTTTCAACTGAGCAAACCTTTTTTCCAAACTGTCCAAAAGCTGTTTACTAATGTCTGTCTTTCCAAAATAATCTTCTTTTGCAGCAATTGCTAGTTTTCCTGCAAGCGCTCTTGCCATCTTACCTCTGTTGTTTCGCGAGGCTTTTTGCACAAGCGGGTGTGTAAAAATAAAGCCGTGCTTTGGCGGCTGGGCAGATCGATTCTTCAAGTGTCTGAAAAGCGCCTTTTCTGCTC
>JASLNX010000056.1 GCA_030745815.1 archaeon | reverse complement strand
CTCACTTCTCGCGGGGGATTTTGAACAAAAGCCGGTTGTAAAGATAAAATTAAAGGGAACTCTTGCAAAGGGCTTAAAGCAAAGTGATCTTTCTCTAAAACCCATTGTTGACAAGTTCGGTGAAAAGGCAATTGTTGCAATTGATAGAAATTTTACCAATGTTTCTTTTGCAAAAAAGCTTGAGGAATTAAGGGCAATGCAAAAGAGCAAGAAAAGTATTACTTCGCTTGGCCTTGAGCTTCTTGAAAAAAACCTTGCGCAAACAAGTTTTAAGAACGCTTTTGATCCAAGAGAGTTCTTTGAGCTTCTTTGTGCTGGAAAAGTTGACGAAGTTGTTGAAAAACTCTCAGCCGGACAATAGGTTTAAATAAATTCGTTAATTCTTATTAGTAATGCCTTTGACTTGGATTGTGCTAATTTCCCTTGTAGGGATTGCTTTTGCAATATTTTCTTACTTTAAAACAGTAAAACAGAGTCCTGGCTCAAAGGAAATGCAGGAACTTGCTGAACTAATTCACAACGGTGCACTAACCTTCTTGCACAAAGAATACTCTGTTCTAATAGCGTTTGTTGCAATTGTAACTGTTATAATCTTCCTTTTGCCGGCACTAAGCCCTTTTACTGCAGTTGGCTTTCTGTTAGGAGCGTTTCTTTCAGCTTTGAGTGGAAACATTGGAATGAGAATCGCAACAAAGGCCAATGTTAGAACAACTGAAGCTGCAAAGAAAGGAGTAAATGAAGCTTTCTCAGTTGCTTTTACAAGCGGAATGTCTTCAGGCCTTTTTGTTGTCGGATTTGGACTTCTTGGATTAACAGTCCTTTACTATTTTGTCCCAGACCCAGTTTTATTGTACGGGTTTGGTTTTGGAGCAAGTAGCGTTGCACTCTTTGCAAGAGTTGGCGGAGGAATTTTTACAAAGGCAGCTGATGTTGGCGCCGATTTGGTTGGGAAGGTTGAAGCAGGAATTCCAGAGGACTCTCCAAAAAACCCAGCTACAATTGCTGATAACGTTGGAGACAATGTTGGAGACGTTGCAGGAATGGGGGCGGACCTGTTTGAAAGTTACGTTGACTCAATTATTGCAGCAATGGTTCTTGGAGTAATTGTTTTCCCAGGTGTTGGCGCAACCATTCCTTTAGGAATTGCAGCACTTGGAATTATTGCAACAGTTATTGGAAGCATGTTTGCAAGGGTTAGAAACAGTGTTTTCCACGCAATTGATCGTGGAGTTCTTATCAGCGTGATTCTTACCGCCGTATTTTCATACTTTTTGATAATCACTGTGTTGGGGGAAATTGGTCCGTTCTACGCTCTTCTAACAGGACTTATTAGTGCGATTATTGTTGGCTACTCTGCCAAATACTTTACATCAGAACAGTATTCTCCAACAAGAAAAATTGCTTTGGCCGCACAAACAGGTTCAGGCACAACAATTATTTCAGGAATCAGTGTTGGAATGCTTTCAACAGCCCTCCCAGTAATTGTAGTTGCCATTGCAATGATTTTATCTTATCAATTTGCAGGGCTTTTTGGAATTGCAATAGCTGCTGTTGGAATGCTTTCAATCTTAGGAATTACTCTTGCATCTGACACCTTTGGAAGTGTTTCAGACAACGCACAGGGAATCTCAGAAATGGCAGGTCTTGGCAAAACAGTTCTTGAAAGAACTTCAGTTCTTGACTCTGTTGGAAACAGTACTGCTGCAATTGGAAAAGGCTTTGCAATAAGTTCAGCAGCACTAACAACAATAGCCCTATTTGCATCATTTACAAAAATTGCTGGCCTTACAGTAATTGACTTAAACAATCCGTTTGTAATGGCAGGACTCTTCTTAGGGGCCCTTGTTCCATTTATCTTTGCTTCACTTACAATGGACGCAGTTGGAAAGGCAGCCCACGAAATGGTTAAAGAAGTTAGAAGGCAATTTCGTGAAATTCCAGGAATCTTACAAGGCAAAGCAAAGCCAGATTACAACAGATGCATTGCAATTAGTACAGAAGGATCAATTAAGGCAATGATTGTTCCAGGTCTTGTTGCATTACTTTTCCCAATAGCAATTGGTGTATCACTTGGATTAGAGGCCCTTGGCGGATTTCTTGCAGGATCAATTGCCTCAGGTTTTCTCTTAGCAGTTTTCATGGCAAATACAGGAGCCGCATGGGACAACGCAAAGAAATGGATTGAGGAAGGCAACCTTGGTGGGAAAGGAAGCCCTGCTCACAAGGCAGCTGTTGTTGGAGACACTGTTGGAGACCCGTTTAAGGACACAGCAGGTCCAAGCCTAAACATTCTAATAAAACTAATGACAATTGTTTCACTTGTTGCAATACCGCTAATTATTTAAATACCAAAGCCCTTTTTCTTGCGGTGCAAGATGACTGATGGAACTAAATGGGTTGTTCGTGACAAAAAGAAAAGAAAGGTCTACTGGCCAAGCGCTGAAATGAAAAAGCGC
>JASLNX010000055.1 GCA_030745815.1 archaeon | reverse complement strand
AAACGACTTCCACTTAGAGTCATTTAGAACTGAAACAGAAAAAATAGGAGTTGACTTAGTTGCATGGCAGCAATTTAACCCAGGGTTTACTCCAAGCATTGGTGGTGGAACGCAGGCAATGGTAAGCGACATTGGATTTATTGAAACCGAAAGCAAGTATCTGGAAATGAAGTACACTCTTGACGAACCAATAATGAACAAAGCCAATGAAACAAGCAGAATGACTGAATACTCACTTAATTCAAAATTCTTCAGTAGTTTTGTTGAAGGAAGCTTTTGGGTTATCCCTGAAGCAGTAACAATAATACTTGACCTGCCTTTGCAATCAGAAATACAACTGCCAGTAAAACCAGAGGCAAATGTTTTAGGCAACAGAGTTATTTGGACAGGCTACAAAAGTACAAACGTTATCTCACTAACCTACTTAAGATTTAAGCAAATTGCCTCGCTCAACCTAAATGACATCGTAGTAGGACTAATGGAAAGCGAATTTTTACCGCTTCTAATAGCCCTCACAATTATTATTGCAATTATCTGGTTCTGGAAAAGAAAGGCAATTGCTGCAAAAATAGAGGGTTACATAATAGAACACAGTGATTTGACAGGAATGGAAAACGAAGACTAACTATTAACTCATTTTAGTTAAATAGTTATGTTTAAATACTTCTTTTGGCGCAATATCTACAGATAGCATGTTTTTCCAGTTCCTTGAGGCTCTGCTTAGTTTAGACCTTGGCTGGTTCACTTGGCTAGTGGAACACAACATTATCTACGCATTTGCGTTCTTTACCCTGTGCTTCTTCTTTTGGGACGGAAATATAAGAAAAGCGCTTGGCGCAACCATTCTCTTATCACTTGTTGCCTGGATTTGGGTGGACATGGAAACTATAAGCGGCATGGTAATTTTTGCCGGAAGCTTTCTCGCGATTTACTACATTACAAAAATAGCCGTAATGGCATTTGCTGAAGACAGCCCAGCCCTAAGAAAGCACTTAGTTTTGGTTGGCGAAATACAATTTGTCGTAATCTTGCTGGTCTTCAATGTTTTTATGAGGTGAAAAAATGCACTGGTTCAAAAAAGGAATATCTGGAGCTATTTTCATGATTGCGCTATTCATAGTTGCAATGTTTCTTGAAATAGGCAACGCCAGCATCTTTTCGTCAGGATTCATTGGATTTGCAGGACTTGTTTTATTCATTGGAATGGGCCTTTTTGAAATAAATCTTATAACTTGGTAGATGAAAAAAATGTTGTTCATGGATTTAATTAATGCAGTTTTGAACCTGGACTTGGCTGGTTCACTTGGCTAGTGGAAGCAAATGTTCTTTGGATATTTATATTTACAACAGTAATGGTTTTTTTCCAAGCAAGAAAAAAGAACAGACTATATGCTTTGGTAATACTTATTTTGATGCTTTACGCAATAGTTGAATTTGTTCACTTTATTGGATGGCACATTCCAGAAATGCTGCAACTCCCATTATTTATTGCAAATGTTGCAATAGTTACATTTGAAGACAACAAAACAGTAAACAAACACAAAGGAGTTCTTGGGCCTGCTGTATTCTGGGTACTTTTAGTAATATTTCAGTTCTTTTTATGAGGCAATAGAATGGCAAAACGAAACGTGATGTTTGGAGTAATTAAATTCTCAATCATTGCATATATTGCAGTGATCGTAGTAGGCTGGGCTGGACTCAGTGATTTTGGGCCACTGTTATCAACAAGTGGGGCAATAATTGTCTTTGGAATGATGGCAACATCATACCTTCTGGAAGCCTAATTAGTCTTTTTTGTGGAAGCCACTTTTGAACCGCACTCAGGGCAGTCTTTATCAGTAAAAGAACTTGGAAACTCTTTGCCACAGCCCCTGCAGCGTTTTGAAAAGGAAATTGTTTTTTTAATCTTTCCACGAATAACTGATTCAAACGCGATTTCGAGAAGCTTGCAAAAATTCTGCACACTGTAATCATCACTTACTAAAACAAACTCTTCCCCTGATTCCTTTAATTCAATAGCAAGAGCCAGAAGTGAAAAATCAGTTTTACTAAGTTTTTGAAAGCCATGCTTCGTTGCAAGAGAAGTAATTTTTTCAACAAACTCTTTCGCCGGCTCCCGTAACTTAAGCAGGCCGTTCTTTAGCGCATTCTCTAAAAGATGCCTGCTTCTAAGATCCCTTAGTTCATCAGCAACCATTGGAACAGTTAAGAAATTGGCTTTTTCCGTAAATGAAAAACCAGGGTCATTTAATACCGCTGCAGAGTCAATAAGGCGAATCATGCCATCACATAAACCTTTTATTAATCTTTTATATAATAATTGCTTTATAACCCGTTGGAGAGATTTTTTTGGATTTAACACAGTTAGCAGCAAGCCTTTCGGAAATTGAAAAAAAAACCCTTAAGGCCCTTGACTCCTCAAACGAAAAGAGCGCAAAAGATGTTTCAACACAATCAGGACTGCCCATTGACTCAGTTAGAAGAGCGCTACAGTGGCTCAAAGAAAAGGAACTAATTGAATTAAAAGAAAACAAAGAGGAATGCATTAAATTAAGCCCTGCAGGAAAATCAAGTCTTAGAAAAGGCCTTCCTGAAAAAATGTTTGTTCAAGCACTAAAAGAACTTAGCGGGAAAGAAACACTTGACGCTGTTAAAAAGAAAAGCCAGTTGAACACTCCTGAACTTCACGCTTCAATGGGCCTGGCAAAAAAGAACGCGTGGATTTCAATTCAAAAAGGAGAAAAAGGAGTGGAGCTTGAACTAACCGGCCTTGAAAAAGATTTACTTGAAGGAAACTATGCACTAGAAAAAGCACTTGAAGCAGTTGAAGCAGGGCAAGAAATTGATGGAACTGAACGGGCAAAACTTTTGAAACGAGGGCTTGCTGAAGAAAGCATTAAAGTTAACAGAAAAGCTGCGCTTAACTTGCGCGGTGAAAAAACTTTGCAAAATTTAGGAAACGTAACAAAACGAGCTTACAATGTTCAAGGTGCTGTTCCAAAAATCTTCATTGGAAAAAGGCAGCCCTATGTGCAATTCCTAAACCAGTTGAGGAAAAAACTTGTGAACCTTGGATTTAAAGAAATGAAAGAAAGGCTTATTGTGCAAGAATTCTACAACTTTGATGTTTTGTTCCAGCCACAAAACCACCCGGCAAGAACTTGGACAGACACTTACCAATTAAAACAACCGCAATATGGAAAGCTTCCAAAAGCAAGCGTTGTTGCGAAAATTAAGGCGGCGCATGAAAACGGCGGAAATACTGGGAGCCGAGGATGGAGATACAACTGGAGTGAAAAGATTGCTTCAAAACTCATGCCAACAGCACACGGAACAACAGCTGATGCACGGCAACTTGTTGAAGGCGCTGAGATTCCTGGAAAATACTTTGTAATCAACAGGTGCTACAGACCAGATGTTGTTGATGCAAGCCACCTTGTTGAATTCAACCAATTTGACGGCTTTATGGTGGGCAAAGGAATAAACTTCAGGCACTTACTAAACATCTTGGAAACAATAGCTGTTGAAGTTGCAGGAGCAGAAGAAGTAAAATTCTTCCCGGACTATTATCCTTTTACTGAACCATCTGTTCAGCTTAGCGCCAAACACCCAAAGCTTGGTTGGATTGAACTGGCCGGAGGCGGAGTGCTTAGGCCTGAAATAGTTAAGCCACTTGGAATAGATGTCGGAGCCATTGCATGGGGCATGGGAATTGATCGGCTTGCAATGTTTAAACTTGGAGTAAAAGATATTCGTTACCTCTTTGCAAAGGATTTGAAATGGATGAGAGAAAGCAGGATGGTGAAACCGTAATGCCCTCTGTAAAAGTTAATTTGAAAGATATGCAAAAGCTTATTGGCAAAAAGATTTCTCTGGCCGAATTTAAGGAAGCTATACTCTTTGCAAAAGGCGAAGTTGATGGAATTGACGGAAAAGAAATAACTGTTGATGTGAAGGATAGCAACAGGCCCGACCTATGGTCTGCGGAAGGACTTGCCCGTGAACTAAAAGCAAGGCTTGGAATAGAAAAAGGACTGCCCAAATACACTGTAAAGAAAAGCGGGATTTCTTGTACCATTGAAAAAAGTGTTGAGAAAACAAGGCCATTTATTGCCTGCGCCGTGGTTAAAGGAGTAAAAGTTGATGAAGATTTTTTGATTCAAATGATTCAACTGCAAGAAAAGGTTGGCACAACCTTTGGCAGGAAAAGAAAAGAAGCAGGAATTGGATTGTACGATTTTGAAAAAATGACTGCACCGGTATTTTATCGCGGATGCAAAGACAAAGAAATAGAATTTGTTCCACTTGAATACAAAGTAAAAATGAGGCCAAGTGAAATACTAGAAGAGCACCCTAAAGGAAAAGAGTTTAAGCACCTGTTAGAAGGCTCCGATAGATACCCTATTGTAATTGATTCAAAGGGAGTTGTTGCTTCAATGCCGCCAATAATTAATTCACAAACAACCGGCAAAATAACAGATAAAACCAAGCAAATATTCATTGAGTCCACAGGATTTAACTGGGAAACTGTTAACACCGCACTTAATGTTATTGTAATGGCCTTAGCCGATAGAGGTGGAAAAATTGAAAGCGTGGAAATAAAATTCCCAAAAACAAAAACCTATCCAAAAAAATCAGTTCACACCCCTGTTTTTGATACATGGTCAATTGAAGTGGAACTTGAAAACATCCGAAAAACAAGCGGGCTGGAATTAAGTAACAAAGAAATACTTAGACTACTTGCAAAATCAAGATACACTGCAAAAATAAAAGGGAAAAAGGTAATTGCAGAGTACCCAAGCTACAGGCAAGACATTTTGCACCAAGTAGACGTTATTGAAGATGTTCTTATTTCTTATGATTACGGCAAAGTCAAAGCAGCCCCAATAGAACTTGTTACAACAGGAGCTGAAAGACCAGAATCCCTGGAAGTGGATTTAGCAAGAGAAGTATGCATTGGAATTGGACTGCAAGAAATTCTTTCATACACAATGACCTCAAAACAAAAGCAAACCACAATGGTTGGACTAGACGAAGAAAAAGAAAAGTTTGTTGAACTTGCAAACCCAATAAGTGAAAATTACACAATCTTTAGAAAAAGGCTTTTTCCAGAACTTCTTGAATTCCTAAGCCAAAACAAGCATTTTTCATTCCCACAAAAGATTTTCGAAGTTGGGAAAGTTGTAGCGCTTGATTCAAAAAGTGAAACAGGCGTTGAAGAAAAAAATATTTTGTGCATTGCACTCTCAGGAAAAGGCGCAGAGTTCAATACAATAAAGGGAGTTCTTGACGCAGTTACAGACAATTTGGGAATTAAATACTCACTAAAAGAATCAAATTTTGCATTCCTTGAAAAGGGAAGGCAAGGGGAAATATTATTTGCAGGCAAGAAAGGACTTTTGGGTGAGGTTTCAACTAAGACAAAACAAAACTTTGGATTAGAACAGAGTACTGTAATACTTGAATTAGAAATTTAATCAGAAAAGCTTTGTCTGCTTGTGCGCGCTTTCTTCCTCAGCTGGTTCCTCTTTTGGCTCTTCACTAAAAGAGTTAAGTGAATTGTCTTCAATTCCAATAAAAGATTTTCTTTTGGAAAGCATTTCCTCTTGCTTAAGAGCTTGAGCTTCTTCAAAAATCTTTTGAACCTTTTTGGTTGTTGGCTTTGAACCCATCATAAATGCAATTTCCTTTTCATCCAAGTCAAACCAGGCGGAAAGCATTGCGGCCTTTTCTTTGTCCTTAAAAACCATTTTTAGAAAAGGAAGGTGCGAAGACATAACTTGTCTTAAGCTAGAGTGAAGCTTTGGAGACATCTTTTTGGAAATCTGCTTTTTTAAATTTCGCTCAGCCTTATTTGAAGAAAGCAAACGAAGAAGGCTAGGGAATTGGTAATGCATCCAGCCATGATAATCGTTTTCTCTACTTAAAGCAACTCCTGAAGTCATAAGTTCCGAACTATAACGCAAAAAACCATAGTGCTGCCTGTTCCTAATCCTGCCGTTGAAAACATCAGCCCTGCTAAGATTACTAAAAGCTGATGCAAGGTCATCTCCTTTAGTAAAATGTCTTGGGATGTTTTCCTCAACCCAACGAAGAAGCATTTCATTGCTTACTTCGCTTTGCCACCTTGCCTTTCTTATATCTGCAACCGACTCTCCCTTAAAAATCGCTTCAACTGTTTTGAAAACATCCTTTTGCCTCTCCCTGTACCCAAGAGAATTCACCCCTTCAAGGTCAATCTTTCCAGAGGGAGAAAGCGCTTGAAGATCAATTAATGTACTTCTAAAATCTCCAGCGCAATTTCTTGCAAGGAGCTTTACTGCCTCTGGGTCAAACTCAATGCCTTCACTTGTAAGAAGTTCACGAAGCCTTTTTGCAATGCTAAGGTAGTTGATTTTTTTGAACTGAAGAAGTTTGCATCCGGTTCTAAGCGGAAGCATTCGCTGATTTCCATAAATCTCATTTGCCGTTAAAATTACTGGATTCCGAGCTTCTCGCAGAATTTTTGAAATGGCCGCTGAACCGCCCCTGTCAGCGTTGCCATGCAATCCATCAACCTCGTCAAGAAGTACTAGTCTTGGCTTTCCTGAAAAAGACGCAGCCTGAGAAGCAGCTCCTGCAACCCGGTCAATTACATCCTTTGTTCTAAAATCCGATGCATTGAGTTCAAAAAGCTGCCAATCAAAGGCCTTTGCAATTAAAATAGCAATGCAGGTTTTTCCAGTTCCAGGCGGACCAAACAAAAGCAGGGGCTGCTGCTTTTTTCCAGCACTCCAGCCTTTCGCCCACTGTCTGGCAAAATCAACTATCTCAACGTTTCCAACAAACTGCTCAAAATCGTTTGGAAAAAACTTTTCAGTCCACGGCCCTTCCATTTTATCCCCCAATATTACCTGCCCAATTATCTTTATATTACAATCCCAGGTTGAGTTCTAATATGCAGATAGGAGTTGTTGGAAAGCCAAGCAGTGGCAAAAGTACCTTTTTTGGAGCAGCCACAATGGTAAATGTTACAATAGCAAACTACCCATTTACAACAATTGAACCAAACAAGGGAACAGGCTTTGTACGAGTTGACTGCATTGACAAAGAATTTGATGTTCAATGCAACCCAAGGCATGGATACTGTAAAAACGGCACAAGATTTGTTCCAGTTGAACTAGTTGACGTTGCAGGGCTTGTGCCAGGCGCACACCTTGGAAAAGGAAAAGGAAACGCATTCTTAGACGATTTAAGACAAGCTGACGTACTGATTCACGTAGTTGATGCAAGCGGTTCAACTAATGAAAAAGGCGAACCGGTTGCAGCTGGAAGCCACGATCCAATAAAAGATGTTGAGTTTCTTGAACGAGAAATAGATTTATGGTTTTTTGGAATAATTGAAAAAAACTGGGCAAAGATTTCAAGAACCCCGGTTGCTGGAAAGAACGCTTTAGTTTCACTGCTTGCGCAAACCCTTAGTGGAATAGTTGGCAGTGAAAAAAATGTTGAACTGGCTCTTCAAAAAACCGGCCTTATTGAAAAAAAGCTGGTTGACTGGACAGAGGATGAGAAGATGTCCTTTGCAACGTCTCTAAGAGAAATTTCAAAACCAATTGTAATTGCCGCAAACAAAATAGACATTTCTACTGCAAAAGAAAATCTTAAAAAAATGCAGGAAAAGTTTCCAGACAAGGCAATAATTGCGTGCTCTGGCTTTGCAGAACTTGCTCTTAAAAAAGCTGCTAAAGAAGGGTTTGTCGAATATGAGGCAGGCGCAAAGGAATTCAAAAAATTAAAGGAACTAAACGAAAAGCAGGAAAAACTTCTTGGAATGATTAATGAAAAAGTTTTGACAGAGTTTGAAAGTACAGGGGTTCAAGACGTTCTTGACAAAACAGTTTTTGACGCACTGGGATATATTGCTGTTTTTCCAGCAGGCTCAAAAAAATTAGCGGACTCAGAAGGGAATGTTCTACCAGACTGCATTTTAATGCCCAAAGAAAGTACGGCACTTGATTTTGCCTTCAAGCTCCACACAGATATGGGCAATGGGTTTATTCGAGCAATTGATGTAAAAAAGAAAATGATGGTCGGAAAAGACCACCCTCTACAAAATAGAGACGCAATAGAGATTGTGTTCAAAAAACCCTAATTGCTTTTTGATTCAGCCTTTGGCTCTGGAATAAGTTCAGACTTTGATTCGTTCTTCATCTGCTCTTCTTCCTCTTCTACTATTCGCTGAACTGCCTTGAGTTCCTTTTCCTTGTTCTCAATTCTCTTCAGCGTGTAAAAGTAAGCGTTAACAGTTGAATCCAAGTCAATACTTCTCTTTACACTTGGCCTTGCGACGTCCTCAAAGTACAGCTTTACCAAACGGTAAGCAACCTCTTCGTCCGGCAAACCCGGTGTTCTCTTGTAAACAGTTTTCGTAACTTTCTTTTTTGCCATTCTCCCACCCCTTTGATTTAACTTAATCAAATTAATTGGTTATATTAATTCCCTGTTTAAGGCTTTAAATTCGTTTCGTCAAGGGCCAATTCCTTCAAAACAGCTTCCTTTGGAACAAGAAGTGAAATTTTCCTGGTTCTGCCCCGCTCACCACCTTCAGTAAAAGGAGCACTAATTAGATTAAATGACTCAAGCTTTGAAAGCATTGAACGAAAGCTTCTTTCAGTTAACGGCTTTTCAACGGCCTTGCTGTACTGTTTGAAAAGCTCACCAGTACTTGTATCTGAATTGCTTGGAATAAGTGAAAGAACAGTTTTCTCATGATCGCTTAGGCCTGAAAAGTATTTCTTCAGGCCGCTTGAATCAACCTCTACAAAAACTCTTTTCAAGTGCTCTGGAGAAAGCTGTTTTGCATTCTCCCTTTCAGCCAACCTGCCTGCGCGAAGAAGACAATCAATTGCAATTCTTGCGTCCCCTCCAAGCTTTGCAGCGTGGGCAGCCGCAATATTAACCGACTCCTTTCCAAGAGCATTTTTGTGAAACGCATACTGCGCACGCTCTTTTAAGATGTCCTTTAACTGCTGCGGACCATAAGGCTCAAAGAGAATTGTTTGATGAGCCAAACTACTTTTAACGCGAGAATCAAGTTTTGAAGAAAATGAAAAGTCGTTACTTATGAAGACCAATCCAAGCCTTTGCTTTTCGTGCTCTACTACCCTAAGCAAGTCGTAGAAAAGCTTGCTTGCCTCATTTGCATGCGTAAGCTGGTCAACCTCGTCAAGAATAATTATTGGAGTAAAAGATGCGCGCTTTAAGGCAATAACAAGGCGAGTGTAAGCCTCGTCTGTTGCAATTCCACGCCTTGGTGTGGCCTCCCCCAAGAAATTACTTATTTCAGTTAGAATGCCGTGCCTTGTGTTAAACTCAAAGCAGTTTAAGTAAAGCGATTTAGCGCGGTCTGAAAACTCTTCAAGTTCTTTTAGAACATATTTAACAGCTGCTGTTTTTCCTGTTCCACTTTTTCCAAGCACAAGAGAATTCTGCGGCTTTTTTCCTTCAGTAACAGGCT
The DNA here is from genome assembly GCA_030745815.1 of archaeon. GTDB lineage: Archaea > Iainarchaeota > Iainarchaeia > Iainarchaeales > JAFCCZ01. The sequence goes on along the minus strand of JASLNX010000055.1, from coordinate 1,365 downwards.
TTGTTGCAAAAACAAGCGAATCAATTTCAGCGTCCCTATGAGGAAGCTTTTCTGGCACAAATTCCGGGTACAAAAAACGCTCATCCTTAAAGACTGCGTTGTCGCCCTTTGGCCCTGCAAAAATATTTTTAGCCATAATACAAGGTTTGTGCAAAAGGGGTTAAAATGTTTTGCCGCAACCAGTAGTTGGTAGAAATGACTTCAAAAATTGAATTTGGAACAGCAGGCATACCGATTTCCTCAAAGGAACGGAACTCGGTTGCAGGAATTGAACGGGTTAAAGAGCTTGGCCTCGATGCAATGGAAATAGAATTTGTTAGAGGAGTTAGAATGGGAGAAGAAACTGCTAGGCAGGTCGGAAAGACAGCCGCAGAGAATGGAATTGCTTTGAGTGTTCACGCACCCTATTTTATTAATTTAAACAGCGAGGAAAAGGAAAAAGTCGAGGCAAGCAAGAGAAGAATCTGGAACTCGCTTAGGATTGGAGAAATTTGTGGCGCGGAAACTGTTACATTTCACCCTGCATTTCTTGGAAAGAGTTCAAGGGAGCAGTGCATGCAATCAGTTGAAGAAGCTCTTGGAGAACTTCTTGACAGGCTGGAAAAAGAAGATATGAAAATACAACTTGCGCCTGAAACAACTGGAAAAAACAGTGTTTTTGGAAGCCTTGAGGAAACGCTTGAACTTTGCAAGCGATTAAAGGGAGTGCTGCCAATGCCGGACTTTGCGCACTTGCACGCGCGCTGCAACGGCTGCTTAAAGGAAAAAAAGGATTTTGTAAAGCTAATTGAAAAGATTCCGTCAAAGTACCTTAAGAGACTGCACATGCACACAAGCGGGATCAACTACTCTGAGAAGGGTGAAAGAAACCATTTGGAAATGGAAGAAAGCGATTTTAAGTACAAAGCAATGCTTGAAGCACTCAAAGAAAAAAATGTTTCAGGCGTGATAATAAACGAAAGCCCAAACATTGAAGAAGACGCACTGCGAATGAAGAAGTATTGGGCTATTATTTAGATTTTCCAGCTCTAAGCTTATTAGCCATCTGTTTAAAGGTCTTTCCGGCAGCAAGCTCATTTTCAATCTTGGCAACTACTTTGTCAGTATTTGTAAGTTTGACCTCGTCAAAAATTTTTGTGACTTCCGCTCGCCTATTTGGATCCCTGAGAAGAGCAAGTATTTGTGCTTCAGGTGTCTTAATTCTTTCAAGCAGGCCAGCAAGCCTTATGTTTGCAGTTGGTTTATGTGATTTTGGAGCAGGTTTTTTAACAGTTTTAGCCGAGCCATATTTTTCTGCAAACTCCGAAAGGGATTTGCCTTCCTTCAATGCTTTTTTAATATCGGCGAGTATTACAGACGAGTCTA
>JASLNX010000054.1 GCA_030745815.1 archaeon | reverse complement strand
GAGTTAAGGCGGTAGAACTTGACGGTGATTTTTCACTTCAAACGAACTGTTTTACCCCGGATCAGGAGATTTATACGTTAACAAACGAATCTTCAAGTCAGCATACCTACACTATAACAGCTGTTGGTGAAAATACTGACTGGATTAATCTTAATGGAAAATGGATTGGGTCAGAGGCCTTAACAGTAACTCTTAACGCAGGCCAAAGTATTGAACTTGTTGCCTTTGTAAAGCCTCAGAGCTGCTATATCCAGCCAGGCACTTACGAATTAAGGATAAGAATTGACGACGAAGAATTTGTAATAATTGTAATTGTTACAAGCACAAGGGAACTTGAAATGGACGTTAGTCCTTCACAGGTCTCACTTGAGCAGTGCGAGGAAGAAACTTTCACAATTGAAATAGAGAATATTGGAAAAAGTAATGAAAGGGTTCTACTCAGTGTCTCAGGAATCCCATCCGCCTGGGCAGACTTTGCACAGCAAGAATTTGTGCTTGAAAAGAAAGCAAAACGAACTGTTGAAATGAAACTTAGTCCAGTATGCAACGCAACCGTAAAAGATTACAGGTTTGACGTTGTTGCAGGAATTGAGGGAACCTCTTTTACTGCAAAAGAAGAAGTTCTTCTTGAAATGGTTGATGTTCAGGATATTGCAGTTTCAGCAAGTGCACTTAACGCATGTAACGACGCTTCTTCAACTGGAACAATTGAAGTAAAGAACAACGGAAACTTAGAGGACGACCTAACACTTAGTGTTTCAGGCCTTGATTGGGCATCACTAGATGTTGAGAATGTTTCAATCGAAGCAGGTCAAACAGCTGATGTTATTGTAAATTTTGAGAAAAGTAATGTCGCAGCTGGAACCTATGAGTTTACAGTTAGCGCACACAGCTCAAAATTTAACAAGGACACTCTTGAAACGTTCAACGTTAATGTAAGCGATTGCTACAGCGTTTCAATTGAAAGCCTTGAGGTTGACGGAGAGGAAGGCAAAGCCTGCCTTGAAGAAAACCCAACCTACAAGTTTACTTTAGTAAACGGACAAACTGAAGCAATTGAACTTAACGCAAGCATTAGCGGAATGAGTGCAGTAATAAACCCTGCAAGTGTTTCAATTCCTGCTGGTGAATCCAGAGAACTTGAGGTTGAACTTGATTTGGCTAACGAAACAGCTGGTGAGAAAGAGTTTTCACTCTTGCTTAATAGCACATACTTTAGCCTAAGCCAAGTCTACAATATAAATGTTGAAGACTGCTTTGCAATGGAAGTTGACTTCAGTAGCTTAGTTGATGCAATTGATGTTAACGCAAACTGTGAGGCAATGCCTTTTACAGTAATAATTAGAAACATCGGAACTAAAGAAAACACAGTTACTGCAAGTGTTTCAGGAATTGAATGGCTTTACATTGAGCCAACCACAGAAACACTGCAGCCAGGGGAAGAAAGAGGAATTTTCCTTTACGTTGCCCCACCATACGATGTCAAAGAAGGCCTGCACGAAGCAAGCCTTTTAGTTGAAGCCA
>JASLNX010000053.1 GCA_030745815.1 archaeon | reverse complement strand
TGAAAAATCTTTAATAAAAATATCGCCTGTGGAAATGCAAAAAGCCAACAACGCTCAAATCGTTAGAGCTAGAAAATGAATTTTGCACCTACTGCGCAAACTTTAGTTCTATTTGAATTTTCAGGGCCTTTCCAAGGATTTCCTGCATTCTTTTAATTTCCTTTTCAAGCATTCTCTTATCTCGCGGGTCAATCATTATTCTTAGTTCCTCGCTCCCTGGTTTAAATAGCTTGTTTACTGCGGTAATTCTTGCTCGTCCAATAACCTGTTGGGTTACTTCCCTTGGTTTTTTGGACAATTCAATTATTCTAACCCTCTTCCCAAGAGCCTTTTCAAGGGCCTTAACGTTTTTGCCTTCTTTTCCAATTAGTGCGCCAACGTTTCCCTTGGCAAAAATTAAGGCCACGCCATTTAGTTCAAAAACTCTTACAATTTCTGTTGAAATCAAAAACTTCTTGTTCTCAAGCTTTTCAACTGCTTTCATTGTTTCAAAATCAAGCTCGTTAATTTGCTTTGCTTTAAGCTTTGCTGCGCAAATCATGCACAGTCGTCCACTGCGAATATCGTCCTTACAAACAGGTCCTTTCATCAAAACACCACTTATGAATAATTGAAAAGAAAAGAATAAGAATTGAAGGGGAAAACAATTCCTTCAAACTTACTTCATCAATTTTATTTCAATTGCCGAAACTTTTAGAACGTTTCCTTCGTCCGTATTAATTTCCTCGGTGGCAATTTGTATGTCATTAATCTTTGCGTCGGTTACGAACTTGTTTTTTACAATCTCAGCAACGTCAACTGCTCTACTAATTGCTTTGCCCCTGGCCTTTATCATAACGTGTGGCGAGCCCTGATTCATTTGCGTAACCACTGCTAGAACGTAACTCATGGTTCCCTTTTTGCCAACAAAAACCACGTTTTCCAGGTTTCTTTTTGCCCTTTGTTCTGCCATTAATTGCACCTCCGATCTCTATTTCTTGTTCACTGAAAAAGGCGGCAAACACTAAATTCTCCGCCCTAATTATAAATACCCTGAAAAGGATTTAAACAGTGCTGTTTAGAAAAATTTAGAAAAAAAAGAATAAGAAAGGGAATACTGCGTTTATCGCAGGTATTCCATGGTATTCTGCCATACTCCAGGTGTTAGTGCTGGATCGTAGTTAAAGTAAATACTTTTTCCTATAATCAAGCGACTTTCCACGATTCCTGGGAAGTATGTTGGGAAAGCAACACTCTTAATATATGCAATCTCGTTTCCGTGTGGCTTTACCTTGAATGGGTAGACCTGCAGTGGTGGGTATCTTGGGTCAGCCGGGGCAACCTCAATTCCCTCCATTATTCTGTGATCAAAGTCTTCCCTGAAAAGCCTTGCGGTTACTGGGTTCTGGTATGTACAGGTTGGCACATCATTTAATGCCTTATCGCACTCAACTGGGATTAAGTCCCCGAAAGTGGCTTTCCAGCCAACTACGTCGCTTGCAATTTCTGTTCCTGTGATTCCACCACTTTGGTAGATTCCTGAATCCATTACTGTGATTAGCTTTCCGCCTGTTCTAACGTAATTTTGCAGGGCTTCACCTAGTTGCCTACTAACACTGTGTTCATAGTATGAACCACCAAGATGCTGGTCCAAAAGAACAATGTTGTATTGTGCAAGCTGTTCCTCTGGCGAAACATTTAATGCAGAAGCTTCCTTTACCCTGTAGCTAACCAGGTCCTTGTCCTGATCAAGCATAATAAGCATATCTGCAGAGGGCATTCCAATTACAAGCATTTGAATTGGCTCTTCCCCTCCAAGGAACGGAATATTAATTACATCGAATTTGTGGGCTAAAAATACCGCTATAATAATAATAAGAATAAGCGGAATTAGTCCCTCTAAGTTTCTAGTAAGTTTTGATTTTATGTCTCCTCCATAGCCGTAATCTCCGGCCGGAGCAGCTCCAGTGTCACCCTCAGGATACATGCTTTATTCACCATCTCCAATTAATTTGTTAAACTATATTATATTCTGCCTTTCATTCTTTTTAAACCTTTCTTTTGCCAGAAAAGCTCGTAAAATTAAACGCTTTTATTATTTATAAGGTTTTCTCTAACCGTACAGCGACCCGTAGTACATGTTCTCCAACGGCAGATAATACAAGTCTTTGTCGAAGGAGTCAAGGCGTGGGTTTGCGTAAAGTTCTGGTGGCATTGAGTAATAGATTACTCTTCCTCCAACGCCAGATGTAACAATCATTGGGTTTGTTTTGCCGTAGTCCGCTTTATTGTTATTTTTGGGATTGGTAACTATTAGGTTTGAGCCCATGTCAAGTGTTAAAACCTCTGTTGTAATTCCTCCAGGAATTGTTTGAACTACTGCAAAGTCCTGGTCCTTAAAGACCCAGAGTTGCAGGTCGGCTGCAATTCCTCTTATTAGTGGGTGGTCTCTACTTGGTTCTGGCTCAATGTTTCCAACGTGAATTGGCTTGTCCGCAAAGCAAGTGTTAAACTGGCAGTAATTGCCGGCATAGTTTAGTGAAAGCAGCTGGTCAAAGGAAATCATTAGGTCTCCGTCCTTTCTTGCCCATGGGCCAATTGGAACGTTAAAGTCTAAGACTGTGTCTTCTCCTTGTGTATTTTCAAGCAACTTGTTTACCTCGCTTGAGGTCCGATCAATTGCGTGTAGGTATTCGTCCTTTACAAGCTTTCCGCCAACATAGCTTTCTCCAAGTTCTGTTCCAGCGTCTCCAGTCCAAATAAGTCGTCCGCCTGAATTGTAGTAATCAATAAATGCTCTAAGTGTTTTGGTAGGAATTTTTCTAGCCCGCTCAACAATTACAAGATTGTAAGGTGTAAGGTTTCCTGAGTTAACTCGGTCAATGTGAAGGGTTTGCGCGTGCACTCCAAGAAGCTTTGGATTTGCAAGCATTTCCTGCAAACTGCAGCCTTCGTCAGTGCATGCTCCAACAGGGTTCCCAAGGCCGCTGTCGCCGTAAACAATTAGCACACTTGGTTTTCCTAAAATTCCCCAGTACACATCGCACCAGCCAGGAATTGCATTGCACTGCATTACTCCAGTCCAAGTAAGAAGTCCCAGTAGCACTCCAAGAAGTGCAAGCAGTACACCAATGTGCATTAGGTCATTTGTCATCTTTCTTGCGTCAACCATTCTAAACCACTTAAACTGTTAATCTATTAGTTTTTTCATATTTAAAACACTTACTTTGCCCAATCAATAGCTTTAAAAAAGCTCACAGGCCAAATTTATTAGGTATTTATATGGTTAAATTAACAAAAGGGCCAGCAGTAAGCGGGCCAAGCAGCAGTATTGGAATAATGCGCTTTTTTGACGCAGACACTTCAGGGCCAAAGTTTTCCCCGGAATTTCTTGTAGGGCTTTCAGTAGTTGTTATTATAGCGGTCTTGGGCGCAAAAGTTATGTTTGGGTTTTAGTCAACTATTTCTGTTTCAATTAGTTCCAAATCGCAAAAGTCTGAATGAAAGTTGTAGGCTCCAGCGTTTAAGAAAACAATTTTGTCTCCTACTTTTGGTTCGTTTAGATATACTCTGTATCTAAACAAATCCATTGAACAAGGCGTTGCTCCCTTTAGCACATATGGTTTGCCCTCATCCTTTGAGAGCTCTCCTTCAACTAGAAGTTTGACTGGGACAACTAATGCATCAAGGTTGGTGTTGTAAACTGAAGCGTTTACAATAATGTTGTTTTCGTGAATCCCAATAATTGTTGTAATAAGCTTTGTTGGCGGACCAGAAATAAATCGGCCTGGCTCAATTATTAGCCGTATGTTTCTTTCGTTTAGCCATTCTCTAAACTCTTTTATTTTTTTAAAAATTCCCGGCAAGATCTTTTTGTTGGTGTTTGCGTAGTCTATTGGAATGCCACCCCCAATATCAACCAAGTCAATCATTCTCAAAGTGTCATTTTCTAAAATATTTGAAACTGCGTACTGCAAATCCCACTCGCTCATGTTCTGCGTTTTTCTGTGAAAGTGAATTCCAAGCTCTTTAATTTTTGGCTCCAAACTTTTGTCTGCCCTAATTTCCCTAATCCTTTTGTTAACGGTTTCTGAATTCATTCCGAAAACAAAATATCTCTCGGTCTTAATGGTCCGCTCCCTTAATTTTACTCTGAGAAGTAGCGAAACCTTAGCGTCGCTTTCTTTAAGAAAACTAAGAAGGGTGTCTAGGTCGGATTCGTTGTCAACAATAAAGTGGCTTATTCCTTGGTCAATAAATTCCTTTATTTCTTCCTTTGACCAAGCTTGGGCAATAAATATTACTCTTGATTTGTCTTTCACGTGCTTTAGTTCGTTTGCAAAGTGAACGCTAAACATGGCGGTTGTTGCATCTTCTAAAATTACTGTTGCGGTCTGGTTGGTTTTGGAGCTGTAGGATACAATGTCCGCAAGTTCTTTTACTTTTTCAAACTGTTCCACGGTCTTTGATTTTGAAATCACAAACTTTGGCTTGTTCATTTTTTCTTCCCCTGTTTCTTCAGAAGCCCTTCTTCTTCAAGTTGCTCAAACGCTTTAACCATTGCAAGCGGGAACATTATTGTTACGTCTCCAATTACTGTTGCAATGTCGCTTTCGTCCTTTACCTTTCCCCAGGACTTTGCTTCGTTGGTTGTTGCGCCAGACATGCTTCCAGATGTCTTGTGTGCTGTTGTCATGTAAACCGCATAGTCTGCTCCGCCGTTCAACAGAGTGCAAAGTATTGCGTGGTGTTTTGAAATGCTTCCGCCAAGGGCAATTACTCCCTTTTTTTCATCTCGGCTTGTAACAAACAAAATGTTTCCAAAGTCTTTTACTACGTCAACTATAAAGTCCGGGTGGTCTTGCTGGAACATGTGTAGGTGAAATCCAAAGGCTCCATCAGTTATTGCAGGGCAAAATATTGGAACATTGTTTTTGGCCGCCTGGAATAAAATTGAGTTTTCGTCGTTTAACCCTAGCCCGATTTCTCGAAGCATTTCTGAAACCGCCCAGCGCTTTTTCTTTTCGTAGAGTTTGCCTAGCTCTTTCGCTGTCCAGTTTTCAAACGCCATATAGCTTTCGTTTTTAATGAATAAGTTTCCAACTCTGTTTACTCCTTGTTCGTGTAGTTCCACGTCGTCTGCTTCAAATCTTCCAATTT
>JASLNX010000052.1 GCA_030745815.1 archaeon | reverse complement strand
TTGGTCTGGGATATTTTCTCTTTATTGTGGTGATCTTCATCAGTCCTTTGGCACTGTTACCAGGGCCGGTATTATAAGAGTGGGCAGCCAGAATGACGCGTTTGTCTAAGGAATCAACCGCCGCGAAATCCTTATTAACCATTTTACCTAAGTATGCGGCTCCCAAAGTCATATTATTTTTCGGTTTGAACAGGTACTCCGCTTGTTGTTCAACGGGGAATTTATGAAACTTATCCTTCTTATAAAGGTATTTGTAAGCTTCTCGGGCACCCGATTTTGGAACCAGCTGCATCAAACCATAGGCAAGACACTGATTTCTTGGTGTCTTCTTTCGCCTGGAACAGGCTTGGGGGTTAAAGGCGGATTCTGTGTGCATTATTGACAGAATAAGTTTAACGGGGATCTTACTTTTTCTCGCATGGCGCTTTACACTGGAAAAGAAAATTTTTGCCCGTTGCTGTACATGATCCGGCACAAACTTCAGTTTGACTGAATACACAGTTTTTTTGCCTTTTTTAGTGTGAACTGTCGTTTTCTGGATTTGTTTTCTCAGTTCCTTTGCCCGCCGACGTACATTCTTTTTGGTTAAAGGTTGTTGGTTCAACTGCACTTGATCTTTCAACAATTCCTGTTTGCCGGCCTTCTCCCGCAAGGCTTTTTCAACAGCCTTACCTAGAACCTTTTGCGCTTCCTTTTCGGATTTAGCATCAACTACTGCAACTTCCAGAAAACCTTTTTCAGGAGATTCATCACTGAAATTGGCACGCCTACGTACCCGACCGTCTTTGGAATAGACATAATAATCTTCAACAGTGCTTTCATAAAACCTGTCCCAGCGTTCCTCAATTTGTTGAACCGCTTTGAGCATGGCTTGGTCTCGTTTTTTCACATCTTTGGCAAATTTACTGAAAGGGTCTTCTGCCGCATGTGCACTGGCCACAAGCATAGTTAAAAAAAACAGGATCCCCACAAAAATTTGCCTTGTTTGAGTTTTCATCTTTCTGTTATCCCTTTATTGTTTAATGCTTGTGGGCACGATCTTCAATTTCTTCATTAATGTTTTGCAGCAAATTGCTCTGCTACGAGATTCAATTCTTTGCTTAGGTTCCCCACATAATCGGTTCTGCGTCCCTTCCAGGGCATGGGGTTGGTTTTCTTGCTGTATACCGGATACGATTTTGTGTTTTCAT
>JASLNX010000051.1 GCA_030745815.1 archaeon | reverse complement strand
GGAAGACAAAATGCCACAAATCCCTGAAGCAGAACTTGTAAGAAAATGCTTTACTCTTAGAAAAATGGATTTGCCGCCTTCGGTTGAATTAACCAAGCGCTCTATGCTTCGCTGGTTTGCCCTTTCCTTTGGACTAATCAGTGAAAAGGAATCAAGGGACACGGTTTTCAACGTTCTTGATGCGCTGTTTTATTTCCTCCTTTCCAAAAAGCAGAATCCAAGCACTCTTGATATTCAAGCGCACATTTCTGAAAAACACAACAAGAAGATTAGTGAGAAGCTCTTGCGATATCACATTAACAAGCTTATTGCAATTGACTTGCTTCAAAGAAAAAGCAACCGCTATTTCTTAAACAATAGCCCTAACGCTGAACCAAACATGCTTGTTGAAAGCTTTAAGCACTGGGTTAAGGCGCCTGTAAACGAAACAATGGACGACGTTGAAAAGGTTCTTTCAAAGATTTCTGAATCCTATAAAAAGTAATTGCAGCGCAATCTTTTCATGTTTACAGTAATTGCCTCAAAGCCAAACACTGCTTCAATAAACATTGCTTCTCGCTTACTTGAGAATTTTGATTGGAGTGAAACTGGCCGGGAGTTTGATGGAGAGCCAGTTAGGGCCTGGGCCAAGGGAGATGTTGAATTAGTTTTTACTGACACACTGCACGTTTTTGCAAACAATGTTGGCGCAATTGAAACAGACTGCTTTGTTTTTGTTTCCTCTCACAAGTCTGAGTCAGGAAAGCCTTCTCTTACAACTCATCCAATTGGAAACTGGGGCAAGGCCGAATTGGGCGGAAAGGACAAAACGCTTGTTCCCGTGCTTCCCGGTCTTATGAAGAATTATCTCCAGCTCTTGCAGAAAAAGCGCGATGAAATGAATTTAGATTACGATGTTTCTCTTGAGGCAACGCATCATGGCCCGTTCCTTTCAAAGCCTGCTCTCTTTATTGAAATTGGTTCGTCAGAAAAACAGTGGGCCGATGAAAAGGCTGCATTGGCCGTTGCTGAATCGGTAATGGAGGGAATTATTGCAAAGGAAGGAAAGGAGTTTGTTAACTGCGTTGGCCTCGGAGGGCAGCATTACCCTTACGAGTTCACAAAGCTTGAACTTAATTCAGAGTTTGCTTTTGGCCACATGTGCGCAAAACACTCTCTTTCACTGCTTGATTCTTCTTTGTTGCAGAACGCAATTGAGCTAAGTAATGCCAAAAAGATTGTTTTGGACTGGAAGGGCCTTGGAACCGAGAAGGCCAGAATTAAGGATCTTGCAGAGTCATCTGGGCTGGAAGTTTTGCGCTCTAAAGCGGTTGCAAAGCAGTAGCAGTTGTTTTTCCCAAAGCTTTTTATTCAATTCCGTTCCCTTATTTTTTATGAACGAAAAGCTTGTTGACCGTGCTGAGCAAAAAATGCAGGTTGCAGACGAAAACGGCAATTTAACAGGAGAAATTGTTAGGCGAGCAGACGCTCACTCTTCTCCGGGAATAAAGCATTTGGCCTTTCTTGTGTTTGTTGTCAACGATAAGAAAGAGTTTGTTTTGCATAAGCGAATTGGGAAAAAAATTGGCGGTGACACAATTGATTCGCCTGTTTCACATGTTCTTGAGGGTGAAACTGTTGAGCAGGCAGTTCACAGGGCTTTAAAGCACGAGTATGGAATTGAGGAAACTCTTCCAGTTACTAATATGGGTGGCTTTTCCTACGAGCAGGACTACGGCGACGGAACCTGTGAGAATGAGTATTGCCTTTCACTTCTTGTTGAATACTCTGGAGAGATAACTCCAAATCCTGAAGAGATTGAAGGCGACGTAATTCTAATTCCTGTAAAAGAAGCAATTGCCGATTCAAAGGCAAATATTGATAAGTATACTGTTTGGTTTTTGCCGGCTGTTGAACTTTTTGAGAAAAGCGACGTCGCAAAACAATTTATCTAGTTGCCATTACTTCTAGAAATGGCTGGCACTGCTTTAACCAAGGGGTAAACATTTCAGGCACTTGGTCCATTTCCTGAAACAGTTGGTATATTTCAACAAACCGTCCGTTTTGAACTTCTCCGTCTTTAAAGTTTATTTTTCCTTCAAACTTTGAGTAAAAAAGGTGGTTCAGTTCATTGTCAATTTTACCGTTGGGGTATTTGAAATGGAAACTCATTTTCCCCAGCAACTTT
>JASLNX010000050.1 GCA_030745815.1 archaeon | reverse complement strand
CTTCTTTTCAGGGGTTAAAATGTTCTTAAGTACTATTTTGATCTTTTTTTCTTTCAGCGGAACAACTGTTCTTGGATGAAGGATTTTTGCGCCAAAATATCCCAGTTCTTCTGCCTCCTCATAACTTAAATTATGTAGAAGTTCAGCGTCTTTTTCCATCTTTGGGTCTGCGCTCATAAAGCCGTCAACGTCTTTCCATAGCTCCAGTGAGCCTGCGTCAATTGCGCTTGCAAGAATTCCTGCTGAGAAATCACTGCCCCCTCGCCCAAAGCAGGTTATGTTTCCTTTAGTGTCTGCTCCAAGGTATCCTGTTACAACAATTACTCTTTCACCAAGTTTTCCGGTAATTTCAGCAGTTGCTTTTTTTTGTGTTTTGTCCATTATTGGGTTTGCCTGTGAAAAGCAGCAGTCTGTTACAATTGCTTTTGAAGCGTCTAAAGCGCTTGCGCTAACTCCTGCTTCTTCAAGGTATGCGGCAACAACTATTGCGCTTAGTCTTTCTCCAAAAGTGTAAACTAGAGCTGTACTTCTTTCACTTAGTTCGCCCAAATAGTTTATTCCGTAAAGCGCTTTTTCTAAAATATCAAGTTTTTCCTTGAGTGTTTTTACCGCGTTCTTTCCGGCCTTATTTCCACTCAATTCCATTACCAGCCCAAGGTGCTTTTGCCGTAGGTTTGAAATCAGGGAGTCAATTGCTTTTCTGTCCTTTAACGCGCTCTCACTTGCTTTAATTAGGGTATCAGTAACTCCTTTCAATGCAGAGACCACTATACAGAGTTCTTCTCCAGAATCTCGCCTTTTCTTCACAAGGCCCACAACTCTATTCAAGTCCTCTTTGCTTCCGAGGATACTTCCACCAAACTTCATTACAGTTCGTTCCATAAAAAACCTGCGTTCCGAAAACTAATTAAAAGATAACATATTGTGACGAATTCAGTTATTGGGAGTTAATTGCTTCAATCGCCTTTCTCGCTAAGAACTTCACGTCTTTGGAGATGTGCCCGCTCTTGTCCCTTTCAATTTCGTCTAATGAAAACCACTTTATCGCGTGGTGTTCTTTGTCAATCAATTTCCCCTTCCATACCGCCTTACTTTTGCCGAGCTGTATTTATAAAAATCTTCCACTGTTTTGAGTCCTATGTCTGCCGGGCTTTTGCCCTCTGCAAACGCCTTATTTCTTTTCCAGATTCTTTCATTTATTTTGTCCGCAGTAGTCATTTTCCGAACTATTGCCCTGCGCTTCTTACCTGGGTCTGCAATATAGACCTCTCCCTCGTACAAAAATTTCACGTGGCTGTGGTTTCCCATTCTAACAAAGCTTGCTGGCAACCCAATTGCCCTGATTGAAGCGCATATTGCACTGGCGTAGTCTGTACAACCGCTTATTTCCGGCGCGCCGTCTGGAACAGGCTGCCTTGCAACAGCCACATTTCTTCTCTCAATAATTCTTTCAGCGCTTCTATTTGCCCAATGTTCTCCGGCCTTTTCAACCGGAAGGTCAACTTTCTCAAAACTTGCAATATCTGCAACAATTAGTTTAACGCGTTTCAATGGGTCTGCAGTTTTAAACTTAGCAACATAGCCAATTACTTTTTTGGTTACTCCAACCTGGTGCGTGCCAAGCTTTGAAAGCATTTCATTAGAAACAGGTATCGGCCTTTTTACGGGCTCTCTAACAGATTTCCTTGGGTCTGTTCTATCTCTTCTTTTTTGCGTTCGCCTCACTGGCATAGTACAATTGTCCAAAGAAAGGCATTTAATTAAATCCCTGCTTTATTTTACTGGTGGTTTTGTTGGGAGAGGCTAAGCTAAAAGTTGAACTTATTTCGTTTACTCCGGATCCTGTAATTACTGCAGCAACAGCTGCTCACATGTGTTACGCCGGGGTTGATGTTGAAGAGCTTAAGAAAAAGGTTTCTCCAGAGTACGCTAAAAAGCTGATAAAGCACCTTGCAGAAGCAGGACACCTTTCTCCCTTAGAGCATGCTTCTTTTACTTTTGCAATTGAAGGAATTTCTCGTGCCTGCTCTCATCAGTTGGTTCGCCACAGAATTGCATCCTACTCACAGCAGTCTCAGCGTTACGTAAAAGAAGGTGGTTTTGATTTTGTTGTTCCGCCAAAAATAAAGGCCAAAAAAGAGGCTTACGAAAAATTCCTTAAGGCAATTGAGGAGTCTCACAAGGCCTACGATGAAATGCTAAAGGTTGCACCGGCTGAGGACGCTCGCTTTCTTCTCCCCAACGCCTGCGAGACCAGGATTATTGTCACAATGAACACTCGCTCTCTTTACAACTTCTTTGAGCACAGGCTTTGCATTCGCGCTCAGTGGGAAATTCGTGCGCTGGCAGTTGAAATGCTTAAAAAGTGCAAGGAGGCAGCCCCAGAACTCTTTTCAAGTACAGACGCAAAGTGCGTAAGGCTTGGATACTGCGATGAAAAAGAAACATGCGGCAAGTTTCCGCTTAGATGTGATATTATAAAGGAGAAAAACAGTATATAATAAAGGAAGTTGATTTTTTTATGCCTGCAACGAAGTTTGAACTTGTTGACCTTTCAACCTGGGAAACCAAGGACGGGGGCAAATTTGAAGCAAGTCCAGAGGAGCGGGATGCAATTCTTGAGGCAAGTTCTGCCCTGCTAAATGAAAAGGCTAAGCTTCACATTTCGCCTGAAAATGTTAAGAGAAGGAAGTATCCCGGTGGCCGTATGCTTGTTGTACTTGCAAATGGCAAACCAATGACTGTTGCTCACTATAATGTCATAAAATACAAGCCTTCAGATAAAAAGGTCTATGTTAGCTTTCATCAGGCGTCAGCACGTGGAGCAATTCAAGAGTTTTCCAAAAAAAGGAGAAGTCACCCTTCCCACGTGCTTTTTGATTGGATGCGAGAAAGAGTTAAGGGGCCAGCGGTTGTTCGTGTTAATATAGATGGTACTAATCGGGCTTTTTTTGCCAGACTTGAAAAAAAAGGAGTATTACGCCGGAAACTGTCACGCCCTGGAAGACCCAGAGATTTTAATATGACAAGAGAGCCCCCTGCAGTAACTAATGCGAAAAAACGCCGCCGCTAATTTAGTTCTTTTCTTTTATCTGGGCCTTGTTCTTTTTGCAGTTGGCCGCGTTCTTTGTGCAGGCTTTCTCACTCTTGCAGGTTTCTCTGCAGGAACTATAAATTTGTGTGCTTTCTTTAAAACCGCTGGAGCAAAAATTATTTTGTGCACTGGCTGATTGCTCAAGTTCTTTATTGTAAGGTGTTCGTTTGTAAATGATGTAATTTTGTCCACAAGAACTTTGTAAACTGGTGCGCCAGTGTGTTTATGGAAGTCTCTTTGTGCAGTGCCTCCAATGTGTTGGATATCGACTACTTTCACTGGAAGGCCAATCCTAAAGCCAATGCTTCCCATTGTATTGCTTGTGGAGTTCAAGTCCAATGGAATAGCCGTTTGGAAAGCTAGTGGGGGCAATTGCAATCGTTTTGCAGAACCAATCAAAGTGTCGTTTAATCTCTCTAAAATCTTCCCTTTTACAAACAGCGGACATGTTTTCTACGTCAAAAATGGATGAATAATCTGACCTGCTTATTTGCCCTAGGTGTGGTATTTTCCCTAAAAGATCTCTCATTACTTCAAAAGGCTCTACATTGGGCATAATCATCATTTGTG
>JASLNX010000049.1 GCA_030745815.1 archaeon | reverse complement strand
TGAAGTGATGAAAAGTCTAGTACTGCAAGCCGCTCGTGTAGCCCTGGGATTGGTTCTTTTACGTAACCTCCTTTAAATGTTTGCATTATTCTCTGGCGTGTTTCTTCATCACCTGGCTTGTTTGGCGCAATCTTTTTTTCAACAACTGCTTTGTTCATTAAGAGATATTCTACTAACATGGAGGCGCTGCTTCTTCCTGTTTCAAAGAGTGTTTGTTTTACGAGTTTACTTATTTCCGCCATTAACGGAGCATACCTTTCTGCAATTTTTAATGCGGTTTCGCTGTCTTCAATGCAGTACTTAGCAAGGCCTTTTAGGCCTTTTCCGGTTTTCCAAATTTCGTTTATTTCCTCGTGTGTTATTTTGTTTTTGTCATCGCCAAAAAGGGACAGTGCAACTGACTCAAGCCCAAATTTCACAAGGCTTACTACTCCAAAGCGGTTTAGGAAGCGTAGCATTTGGTATGCGTCAAGGTGCTGTATGCCGTGCAGTCTTGCTATGTTGTCTCGTCCAACGCTTCTAATGCTTGGGCCTTGGTTTACTGGATAAAATTGAAGTTTGAATCCAAGGGTTTTTGCTCGGTCTTTTAGGTAGGGCAAATCAAAGTTGTCGCCGTTATAAGTTACCAGTACATCTACTTTTTCTTGTTCTAGAAAATCTGCAAATGCTTGAATCATTTCTTTTTCGCTTGCAAAAACTGTAATTTCCTTGTTCCCTTTTAATTTTTTGTTTGTTGTAAGAAGCGTTCCCTTTCCTTCTTTGAAGAGGGAAATCATTAGAACTGGGTCTTTTTCAGGGTTGCTAAATCTTCCAGGTGAAAGGGTTTCAATATCAAACGCTGCGTAAGTTAAATTTGGCGAGGGCTCTTCAAAGGTTTTCACACTTTTTATTTCGTCTCCGTCTACTGTGAGTTCTATTCCATTCAGTGGCTCAAGTTGTTTGTCTAAGAGATATCGTTTTGAGAACGGAATGTCGTATTCAAAAATTTCGTTAACAAAGTCAAGCTCTTTAATTTCTTTTCTTACAACTGTTAATTCTGCAACCCGTGCAAATTCAACCTTTACTGTTTTTTCAATTCCTGGTTTAACGTTTAAGGCCTTAATGCCTTCGCTGAATTTTTGCTTTTCAATTTTTTTGGCTGCTCTCTTGTTTAAAATTTCTGCATAAAAGTAGGGGTAAAACGATCTGTCAAAGAATACTTCTATTTTCTCTTTTGTTTTTACAAAGAGCCTTATTTGGGAACTTTTTTTGTTGTCAACATAGTCAACGTCAAGCAAAACCCCTTGAACT
>JASLNX010000048.1 GCA_030745815.1 archaeon | reverse complement strand
AGTAACGACATGGCATTAATTGGAACAAGCGGCGGCGGAAGCCAGATTTCACTGAACGGAATCCCAGGAATGCCATTGAACAGCTACGGAACAAATGGAATTAAATCAGTTGAAGATGTGTTTAAGCTTGTTGAAGACAGCCAAGTTTGTATAATCGGAGCGGACAACAGAATAAACAGCCAGTTCTTCTGGAATCCAAAAGTAATTCTTGAAAGGCTCTCTGACGAAAGAGGGAAAGCAGAAGAAGCCTGCATTAGAGCCCCTTAGAAACAAATAAAAACCCCGATAAGTAATAGGCTACATAAGCAAGCGCAAAATCGCTAACAAGGTTTTGAAATGGGAATAACCGACAATTTAAAAGATTTATATTTCGCAGCAGAGGACAAGTATTACCGTGTCCTTGACAAAATAAACAAATTCGTACCAATTTACAAAATAGTTGACCCAATTGACAAAGCAGTTCCATCATTTTTACTGCTAATTTTGGCAATTGCAGTTCTTGCAGTTGGCCTAATAGTTTTACCAGCCTTAAGTGTTTCACAAACAGAGCTTACACTTGTTGTAGAAGACGAACTTGGAAACGGCCTACCTGGAATTGATATAAGTTACAAACTTGGTTCGGTAACCCAAAACATTACAACAGATGCTGATGGAAAAGCAAGGCTTATTCTTTCAGCCGGAGAAAGTGTTAGAGTAAAAATTTCGGAAACAACCGTAAATGAGGTTGAATACAAAGCGCTTGAAAGTACTATTGAAATTTTAGACGAGGATATGGAAAAAAGGCTTATTCTTGAAAGAAAAACCCTTCCACTAATTGAAAGAACCCTTGTTTTCCAAAATGCTTCAGGCGGAAGAATTGCAGGCCAAGCATTCAAAATAAGGCTTTCGTGCTCAAGCGGAGTAATTCCAATCCCACAGGAAGTAAGTGATTTGGACAGAGACGGCGCAATAACCGTTACAGAACCCCCTGAATGCGGAGTAATGCAGGCAACTGTTCTTGAACCAGAAGAATTTGCAGGCGACGTATATCTTCTTGACAAAACAACAGTTATTCTAAGACTTGAAAATGACGAAGTTGAAAAAGGAAGCGTTAGAGTAAAAATAAAGAACGAAGACGGCCGAATTATTGACGAAGTAAACTTTAATATTTCACTAAAAGATAGCGACGGGCTTACATTACAAGAAAAGGACTCACAATATTTTGGCGAAGTAATATTTAGAGATGTTGTGCCAGGAGAATACAACATTGGAGTAGTTGACCCAAGAGACGATTATGCAATCGCAACCGAATCCGGAATCTTTGTATCAGCAAACGAAACCGAATCAGTTACAGTTGTTGTGAGTAAAAGCATAAAGGGAACTCTTGAAATTAAGGCAATTAGTCTAAACAATGGAAGTGATATTTCAGAGGCAACAATAAGATTAATCGACTCGTCAGGAAGAATTGTTGTTGAAGACGAAACAGGCGAAAACGGAGAAGCAGTTATCTTCCCACTAATGAACGAAGACGATTACACAATTTTTGCAATGCATGAAGACTACCTCTACGGAGAACTTGACCTCAACGGACAAATTGACGGAAGTGTTGACGTTGAAATGGAAATACTTACAGCAACCAACAGCGGAAAAATAGAGGTAAAAGTTCTTGACGAAGACGATGAGGTTGTAGAAAACGCAAGAGTTAAACTGAGATTTTTAGACACTGACTTTTTGGCCCCTTATCATCCGCAAGTAACTGATTTCAACGGAATAGCAAGGTTTTCAGGAGTAAGAGCTGGATCATACTATGCATACGTTGAAAAGTTTCCTACAAGTGGAGACAACAAAGGATTTGGATTGGAAATAGATATTAGAAAAATTACAAAATTCACAGTATCACTTTTTGTTGGAGAAACCACAATAAACATTACTGCAGTTGACGAAGACCAAGACCCGGTTCCAGAAGCCGAAGTTGAATTCTTTTCAATTACTGGAAAAAGCCTTGGTAAAATTCCACTAACAGACGGAACAGGAACATACTCTCTAAAAGCTGACAAGAAAATTTACCTAGTAGTAAAGCACCCGAACTTCCAGCAAGTGCAAACAATGCCAGAACAACTCTACCCAGGCAGTACAATTGACTTTGTGGCCGAATTAGAGCCAAGGCTAATTTCCGGCGAACCAATAATTGAATACCTTGGAATTTTTACCCCTTCAGGTGGAACAGCCAGCGCCATTGAATCAGGCCAACGCTACATTATGAAATTCAAATTCAGCGTACCACACTTAGAAGATTATGACAGCGCAGGAGTTCATTTTAGAGTAGGAAACGAAAGGCTTCTTGCAAACGACCCGCTAATAATACGAGAAGTAATTGTAGGAAACGCAAATGCGCCACTAAAAGGAACAACATTTACTCCACCAACAGGCTATGAACAAGATTTAGAAAACCTAACTGAAGGAGACGCAAAATGGGTAAACTTTGAGTGGACAGATATTGAAGCAGGAAATTACTTCTTTGGAATAGAAGTAAGAGTTAAAAGTCAAATAACCCCAAACACCCTTTTACCAATGCATTATCGTGCCTGGGCAAAGCCAAGCGCAAACCAAGTTACAAGAGACCCATATGACAGTACGCTTGGAATTGACGAAAGCACTTCATCAAAACAGGCACTTTACGCAAAAGCCTACTACCTTGAATACTATGAAGCAGAGTCAGTTCAATGCGACGAAGAATTCTGCTACAGCGGGGAATGGGTTCGCGACGAAGACCAAGAACTCTACATTTACCGGCCCTACAGTGTTCGAATTAACGCACCACACAAATTCAACTTTGTAATCTCAAACAACAGTGATACAGTTTACGAAAACAGCAAGCTCTACATCACAAGCCTTTTTGGAGGCATGAAAATAAAGGGATACGAAATACAAGACGCAGAAGCCAGAACAATTACTGCAGAAAATATCAATGTTTCAACAATTGAAGACATTGAACTTGGAACATTTACAAAAGGCAAAACAATCAACGCACAACTGGATTTTGTTCCAAAAGAAGTTGGGTCAGACTACTTTGAAATAAAAATCGTTGCAGACGGAAAGGTTGTTTTCCAAAAAGACGTTTACTTTAGTTTAGAATCTCAACTCAACATGCTAATTAGCGTGGAACCAGACCTGCTTCCTTCATTTGTAGAATTCCCGCTTATTGCAACAATTCAGGAAGTTGACGAAGACGGACTAACTCTTGAACTAGAGGACGCACTAGTAATTGTCACAAAAACCGCAGCAGACAGAAGTGAAGTAGTCTGGACAGGTAGAAGTAACTCCTTTGGAAAAGCAGAATTTACAATCCCAGCGTCTCCTGCTGGAACAAAAATAACTGTTGAAGCAGAAATGCCAGGATACTCTGCAGACCCAGTTGTTCTCTACATTGACGCAAACGTCTTAAGATTTGACCCGGCAAAAATTGTTAGCGCACTCTCTACAAGAGATCAAACAGAAGAAATTATTTTTGAAACAATAAAGAACCTTATTCCAAGCGACCTCAAGCTAATTAACACACAAGTAAGAGGCTACTTTAAGGGGCTTCTTGACGAAACCACAATGGAAAACTACCTTGCCCAATTCAGAGGCCTTGAAATTAATGAAATGGGCACCGTTGAACGAGAACTGTTTAAAGTAAAACTAAGTGAAAATGCTTCAGTTCTCTTAAAAAGAGCAGACAGTGTGGAAGGAGAATTTTGGCTAACTTTTAAAAACGAAGCAGCAAACGTTGTGTACGACTTTGTAATCCCACTAAAGGCAAATATTACAATAAGCGGCCTGCCGGAAACCGAAGACTGCCTTGTAATAACAAAAAGCGAGTGGACAACAGTAACCCAGGGCAACGCAGCAACACTTGAATTTGAAGTTCAAAACAACTGCATGAGCGATGGAAAGTTTTTGCCACTTGACAAAATTGTTTCAACAATTGAGTGGACAAGCGACATTATGGGAAACATTGAATTAAGCCTAACTGATTCGCAAACAGGGGAAACAAACATTGAAACACTCAAGCCAATTATTCCAGCAACACTTTTTGAAAACGTAAGACCTGAAAACGTTTACTACGGGCTTTTGACATTCACCCCGTTCCAAGGATACTTAGGAGACGACGCACAGTTCCAAGTTTATATTAATGGACAAATGTTTACAGGAGCAGACGAAGGATATGAAAACGTCGGTTCAACCCCTGAATACATCAACTCCAAAATAAAAATAATTAACCTTGACAGTTGCATTACATACGAGGGAGCTGAAACAGTTGTAATAGT
>JASLNX010000047.1 GCA_030745815.1 archaeon | reverse complement strand
CCATTGACTGACGGATACAAACCAGTTGAACCAGTAAATCCTTCAGGATACGGCAGACAAACAGGCCAATTTGTCCTAGCTTCAGGCGGCCTTGGTCAAGGACTTGCTCAGAGCATGGGAGGCCAATTACTTGGAGGCATTGGAACAGCAGTTATGGGCCCACCATCATTTGCTAGCTGGGGTCTGCAAGGAATGCTTGCTGGAACACTTTGGGCTTACTCTCAAATGGAAGACGGGGAGTTTTCATTTGTAAAGATTTTACGAGACGTTGAAGTGCAAGAAGTTGATTTGCTCATGCCAGGAGCAGCACTAACAGTTGAAGATGAAAATGTAACAATTGAAGAGGTTCCAAGCGAAGGAATTACAGCAGAACTCCTTGACGAGTCATACATTGAACCAAGAGAAGACAACTCAAGGCTAAACGCTGAATACATCAAAGTTGGCTTAGTAAACCTTGGTGGAACACTACAAGAAGACCAGTCAACTCCACTTTACAGAAGATTAAAAATTACCAGTGACAAGATACAGTATGTTACTGAATACGAGTTTGATGAAGAAACAAGGCCTGAAGAAATTGAGGAAGAAAAGCGAGACGACTACATCCAGAGATTTAGACTACAGTTTAACTCGTTCCCGCCAATTCCACCAGAAAGACCAACTGGCCCAATTCCAAACTGTAAACTTGGTAACAAAATTGGAGTAACCGGTGCAAACAATGTTCCAAAGATTCTGTTCAAATGGGACTGGGACAGCATTGACACAGACACATGCGACGAAGGAAACCCAGACTATTCATACTGTGACGCTACACAGTTTAGTATAGAGGTTTTGAAGAAAGTAAACACTCTAAGAAACTTCATTGAACTTAATAAGCCGTTTAACTGCCCAACCCCAGGAAGCGCTACCTCAGTAAAAGAACAGCAAATGGTTTCAACAGCACACGATGTTGCCATCACAAAGATTCAGGCAGTAAAAGCCGGACCAGACGCAAACGTGTTTGCAACAATTGAAAGCAGCAACGGTAAAAATATGCCAGTGGAAGTAAAGATTGAATTGAAGAACTCAGAAACAGGCGCTTTAGTAAAAAGCTGCACTAGAAATATTGAAGTTATAAGCGTTGAAACTGTGGACTGCCTGTTTACAGATGTTCCAGCAGGAGTATACGATGCACAGGCAACTGTTACCCCACAACTTTGCTCAGGATGCGAGAACAATGACCTTGACAACGACGAACTTGAAAGCCAGCTTGTAATGGGCGACTTTGGAATAGAAGAGTGCGAACCATACAGTACAATTAGATTTAAGCAGTTCCTTGAAGCAACAGAGGCAGCAGGAAACGCAAACTGGTCTCAAACAACCAAGGAAGACATCCTAAAACTGCTGAAATTCAACGCATACCTAATAAAGGACGCTTACACAAACGATTTCAGGGCAGACTTTGATGAGTTCTGCAGGCACAAAAGCTTCTTTGACTGCCCAGGATATTATCTTGACGAAGACGGAGTTGGAAGGTTCTTTGCAAGCGAGGACGGGTTTGAGTTTGATTACTCACAGAGTCCACACGCTCCAATTGCAGCTGGAAAGTACGAAGTAAGACTTGACATTGAATTTGATAATGAAAACTGGAGCTTCTTTGAAGGAGACGAGCCAGACGCAAAAATAAAGGTTAGAATGGTACAGCTCAGTACACCTGAACCAGATAGCCCGTTCTACTACCTACCGTTTGACGGAACAATTGG
>JASLNX010000046.1 GCA_030745815.1 archaeon | reverse complement strand
ATGTAAGCCTTGCCCCGAAAGGCGTTTCAGTATTAAAGGGCAAATATTTTGAAATGAAAAAATTGTTTTCGTCAAAGGGTACTGAAAGTATTGTTGGGAATGTAAAAACAGGGCTTGGAGAAGGGGCCTATTATGTTTCAAGGCCTGGTTACTTAAAGCAGTTTAAGGAGCTTCTTGGCTTTAAGCCTTTTTCTGGAACCCTTAATTTGATAATTGACCAGGCAGCACTTCAGAGTTTTCTAACAGGCCTTGAAGAAGTATGGCTTAAGGGGTTTAAAACAAAAGAACGCAGTTTTGGAAGCATAACCGCTTTTAGAGTGAATGTTGGAAAAATTAAGGCTGCAATAATTTTTCCGGAAAGAAGTTCGCACGCAAAAAATGAAATAGAAATTATTGCACCGGTTTCGCTCCGCGCAAAAATGAAGCTCAAAGAGGGTTCAAAAGTAAAGGTTTCTAGAGCCTGAATTAGAGTCTGCCAAGCCTTTTGACACTGCCGGTACCTGATTTGCCTGTTGTTATTCCCTGTTTAGTTAGTCCTTGCCTAAACGCTCTTTCAACTTCAATCTGTTTAGCGTTAAAAGCACTGGTGGCCTCAGCTACAGCTCTTTCATATGCCTGGTGTTGGGCAGAAGTTGGATTGTGCGCCAATTGAGCAAAAGCGTGATCAACCGTTCCATTAAACTCTGCCAACGCTGTTCGCAGGGATCCAGGGTTTACTTGCCTTCTAATTCTATCCGATCTTTTGGCCCTTCCCCTTTCTGCACGCCCTGTAGTGTAAATTTTACTGCCACCAGGGGCAGCCCTAAGTGGGGCCCCTGACTTTCCAAATCTTGAAGATCTTGCACTGTCATAAATTTGGGCTATAGAACCAGCGGGCCCTCCTTTCCACCAGGTTCTTGGATTAAGAAGCCCTCCAATGCCACTAAGTATGCCGCCTCTTGTGGATTTTAAGCCTGTGCGAAAAGCTCTGTGTTGTTCAGGGCCTCCTAAAAGTTGATTTAATGCCTCTGCTCTTTTCTGCTTTAACTCTTGCAAGCTTCTTCCAATGCCTTGAAGTTCTTCCGGGCCAATTCGGTGAGGCTCTCTTGGATGAGGTGGTCTGCCTCCTCCGCGTTCATCTCTTACTATAATTTCAGCGTTTCCACCGGGTCTTTCATGTACTCTAAGATTTGCACCACGTTCTCTGGTTATGTCAACAGTTGGGCGTCTAACATTAATTGGAATATGTTGGCCGCCAATCTCTATTTCGTTTGCGACGCCCATGTCTCTAAAGCTGTTTCTTCCACGGGTCCTTCTCCTAGGTCTTCTTGGTGTAGCCATAAGTAACTGAACTCACGCCCGCTTTCGGGGGTTTTAACGTTTTACATTTTTTTTAAATTACTAATTTTCTGCCTTTTGTACCGGTTTTTTTGACTCTAACTGCGAATCCTTTTTGTTGGGTTATATTTACGGTTGGTCTCTTTTGTTTAATGGTGAGTGGCTGTCCGCTAAGTTCAACAGA
>JASLNX010000045.1 GCA_030745815.1 archaeon | reverse complement strand
TTGACAAGGAAAACATTGACGACGAGCTTCTTGTTGTTGCAGGAGACAACCTGTTTAATTTTTCACTAACTCCTGTTTTTAATTTTTTTAAGGAAAAGAAAACAATTGTTGAGGCTCTGTGGGACAGCGAAAGTGAAGAGGTTGCAAGGCAGCAGGGAATTGGAGTAATAGATGAGACCGGCAAAATGATTGAGTTTCAGGAAAAGCCAGAGCATCCAAAGAGTACGTTAACAGGCCTTGGGATTTACTTCTTTCCAAAAGAGCAGGTCAAACTGTTAAAGCGCTTTATTGATGAGGGAAACGACGCAGACAAAATGGGTTACTTTATGATTTGGCTTGTTGAAAACAGTTTAGTGTACGGCTACACTTATCACGAAAAATGGTTTGACATCGGGTGGCACACTGCGCTTGAGAAAGCCAGGGAAGAATTTGTCCCATTGACTTGATTATTATGAAAACAATTCTTGTAACAGGTGGCGCGGGATTTATTGGCTCGCACCTTTGTGAGACCTTGCTTGAACAGGGCAAAAAAGTAATTTGCATTGACAACTTTGTTACCGGCAAAAAAGAAAACATTGCTGAACTTTTTGAGAATGAAAATTTTTCCTTTATAGAGCACGACATTTCTAATCCGCTTGAGATTTCTGAGAAGGTTGACCAAATTTTTGAACTAGCTTCACCCGCTTCCCCTGTTGACTTTCCAAAAATTCCAATTGAAATTCTTACAACAGGTTCCATTGGACTGAAGAATGTTTTGGATTTAGCGGTTGAAAAGAAGGCAAGAATTTTGCACACTTCAACAAGCGAGGTTTACGGGGATCCGTTGGAGCATCCGCAAAAGGAAACTTACTGGGGAAACGTTAATCCAATTGGTGAGCGGTCCTGCTACGACGAAGCAAAGCGATTTGGAGAAGCACTTATAATGGCCTACAAACGAAAGAAAGACATTGACCCAAGAATTGTTCGAATATTCAACACTTACGGGCCAAAGATGAGGCCTGACGACGGACGCGTTGTCCCGACCTTCATAAAGCAGGCCCTTGCCAACAAGCCAATAACTGTTTTTGGAGACGGGAAGCAGACAAGAAGCTTTTGTTTTGTAAAAGACGAGGTTGCCGGGCTAATTGCCTTGATGGAATCAGATTACTCGCTGCCAGTTAACATTGGAAATCCTTCTGAGATAACAATTTTGGAGTTTGCCAAAAAGATAGTTGAACTTTGCAACAGCAAAAGCCAAATTGATTTTAAGCCACTTCCAAAAGACGATCCTGTTAGAAGGAAACCAGACATCTCGCTTGCAAAAGAAAAGCTTGGTTGGGAACCAAAGGTAAGCCTTGAAGATGGCCTTAAGAAAACCATTGACTGGTTCAAAAAAACCTAAATAGTATTCTATTTGTTAAGCATCGCAATAGCACTACACTATGGAGTGTAAGTAGATGTATGCTGTGCCAATAATTAGTGCTGCTGCTGCAATTACTGCAAGTTGGGTTGTTGGGTCTACTTCAGGGATTGTTGGAATAATTGACATTTGAATGCAGACAGCAGCGATGCATTCTTGTGCAAAACCGCATGAACTTCCATCTGCTTTTGGAACAGTATGACAAGTAGTTCCAACACAAGTTTTTGTTGCGCAAGGACTGTTATTTGCACAATCTGAATCCACCATACATTCTATTGGCTGCTCTTGCACCCCATTTCCATTAGTGCCTCCGTTTAATGGTTCACCGATTCCTGGTTCAACAGGTTTGTTTACCGGTGGCTCAACAGGCGTTTGTGCTTCACATGCTCCACAATCTGTTTCACAACTTGAACAGTCTTCTGCACCCTCGCACTTCCCATCACCGCATCCAAAGCAATCAAGTGCACAAGTTTGTGGACTTTCAGTGTGGGTGCACGCAAAATCTCCACAGACCGCTGGACAGTCTGCTGGACAAGTTGCAGAGGTTTCATTTCTTGCAGCAAAATCACAGGAGTCGTCTCCGCAACTAGCTGGAGTACCCACTCCTGGTGCAGGTGACGCAATGTGAATTTGTATCCCATCAACATACTCGGTACTATTTGTATCAGATATGGCTCCGTCGTTTACCTCAATTGTAATAAAGTAATTCCCATCAGCAAGATCCAAAATACCCCAGTCCCACTCGCAATATGTTCCAAGAATAGAATTAGTGTGAGAGTCACAAATTGTAGAACTAAGATTTAAGTCTTCAACAATTGC
>JASLNX010000044.1 GCA_030745815.1 archaeon | reverse complement strand
TTTTTGCAGTGTCAACTGTTATACTGTAACCATTTGTTTCTATACTTGTTACATCTCCAAACGCATCTGTTATGTTGTCTGAAGAAATGCCAACCCCTGTTTGTTCTTCAATATTTACCTTAATACAATCAAGAACTGCTTGGGAAAGCACAACAAATTCTCCGTTGGAATGCCATTCAAACATTGGGTCATTACTGTCTGTTGGAAGCAGTATCTCTCCAATTCTCTGCGGAACTTCCAATGCAGGAATACGCCCGTTAACAACCGCCATCCTTACATGTTCAGGACTGGTTAGAACCGGTTCTCCGTTCACAAGAAGTTCACCAGCCACCTTGTCAATTAAAACGTTTTTGTCTGAATCTGAATCAATAATTTCAAACCTGGTTTTGTCATCGTACTTTGAAACTGTTCTCTCGCCTTTAAACCAGTAGAAGAAAAGTTCTTTTGATACAAGAACCCCGTTTGATGTTCCGGCTGTTTCTGCTGTAATCTGCAACATACTGTTACTTCTTTGCTTGTCCTCAAGCTTTTGTACGGTTTCTCTTACCTTGGCCTTTGCTATTTCAAGGAAGTTTTGGGGTGGTCGCTCCTCCGCCACTTCCCCTGGAACCTTTTTCTTGCCATCGTCTTCAGAGTCCTTAGTAGGGGTTTTGCCTCCAAACTGCCCGTCCATAATATTCTTTATGACATCAGTTGCTTTTTCCGCCGCCTTTTGGTTTCCGGACTGCTGATTTTCCTGCTCTTCCTCACTTGGAGCAAACATGTGTACAAAGTATCCCTCTTGGTCGTCAGTACAGCCCTGGAGGTCTGGCGCAACAAGGGTCTGTGTTAAGACCGAGCCAATTATCCCACTCCATCCAAATACTGCGTAGGAAAGTGTTTCAGTCATTGCTATTAGCCCGCCCATTCTTGCAGCATTGTTTTGCACAAGCGCTGTGTCTCCAAGCCATCCAAATCCAAGACCAAGCGTTTTCACTTTGTCGCGGCAAGTTTTCTCGTCCTTTTGGTCTTCAACAAGGTCTGTTTCATTTCCCTGTTCTATGTCTTCAGCTTCGCCTTTTACATTTGTGTGGTGTCCAAACATTATCAGTGTTGAACCCTCTTCTCTTGCCTCGCTTGACAAAGCGTCCTCAAGCAAAAAGTTTTCCATTCCTTTCTTGCTATTAAATGTCATATTAAGTTCACCCTCAAAGCCACCTAATTGACTTGTCTTAGGCTCTTTTGCAAACTTCACATTGGAAACACAGCCTACGCATTCTTTTCCGGTTGAAGAAAACAATGCAATGTTTTCAACAGTTGGACGCCAGCCTCTTCCAGTAAGCCTGTCAAATGTTTCCTTTAGTGGATTGTAATTATCAGAAACGTAATTCAAAACCATTTTCCAAGGCAGTTTGTTCAAAAGCTGCCTGAAGATATCTCCTTCGTCACTTCCGTGCTGTGCAAAGAAGTCAACATATGCATCGTCATAAATCTGAGCGTCCCCTAAATAAAATTCAAGCTGTCTCCAGGTTTCAGGAAGCATAAATGCTGAAAGCCCTTTTTCGCCAAACCCACGCTTTGCCCCCCAGTAAACAAATGGCATTGCAGTCCACTTTGCACCGCCTCTTAAACTAAGATAACTTTTTAGAATTTGCCCGTCTCTTGCCATTGCCCTGTCAAGAATAGAGTAGTATGTTCTATCCATTCCTGCAAAGTTCCTTTCAACAACGGCATTGCTGAGGAAGTCCATGTTTTCGTTGAAGTTCCCTGCAAACCTGCCCCTTACTCTGCTGTGTGTAAGTTTTGATGCAAAAAGTTCAGGAGTTAGTTCAGGCCCAGCTTTATAACCAAGATCGTAAACAGGAACCTTTCCAGTTCCAGGAACATTGTTTACTATGTAATCAATATTTGTGCTGTCAAGTTTTAGTAGTTCACCTTTCTCGGTCTTAATCATCTTGTCAGTATACCTTGAAAAGTTTTTCTTCAAATCCTCTACTGGAACAGAGTCAATAAACTTACCATCAGGTGCAATTTCATAAAGCTGTATTCCGCCTGTTCCGGTTGTTTCGTAAGCTGCGTTTCCTGCCCTTTCAAATCCAACCCAGTCCCCATCAGAAACAAACTTTCTTCCAATATTGTCAATGTGCTGTGAATCATCAACAAGTGAAACAATTGTTCCGCTATTAGTATGCTTTACTGCATAAGGATACATTCCAGCATAGCTATCTCTTAACCACCATTCCGGAGCGTCCAATGCCAACAAATCATCCATCTTATCCATTAAGTGGTAATTTGTTCGCCCGTACTCTACAAGAGCATGCCTTGCCTCAAGACTTCCAACACCATATCTTGTAAGAGCGGTGTTGTAGGCATCGTGCGCTGCATTCATTATGTCACGGTTTGCCCTTGAATAACCCTTCATATCTCTAACAAGCTTAAAGAATTCCCCTCGCCTTATTGGGTCTGATATCTCATCAAGGTATCCGCCTGGTTTTGTGGCCCCGTTTATCCATTTCCTAAATCCTCCGCCTTTGAATATTGTGTAACCTGAATCCCAGTCGTTGTTTTCAACCATCTTTTGCCAGAAGTCACCAAAGCCGTGTTCTCTTACCTTTTGTACAACCCTTTCTGCTCGCATCTGCCCATACCATGAATCTGGACCCATAAACTTTCGCCTGACCAGCTGAGACAAGCGGTTCTTTTCAAGGCCCCAACCCCAACCATGTCTTGACGGATAGGTAAGGTATCTTTTTGCCTGGCCAAAGAGAGTTGGGCCAAAATTGCTTACAACAAGATCAGCAGCATACCAACTGTTGTAGTACTTGTCAAACATACTGTAAGAACTTATTACACAATCTTCAGTATTGCAGGTTGACCCCATTGATGTTGTAAAAGTCTCTGTTTTAATTGAGTTGGGAATTGGATCGCGCTCCCTCATCATCTTTTTGTACTCAAGGCTGTTTACGTCAGACTCTGCTGCAAAATTTTCTTTAAGAAGCTGCTCTTCTTCTTCTGAATATCCTGGGATTGATTCGCTTCCAGTGACAAAATCCTTGCCTTCTCCAAAAATGTCCCCGAAGTCATCAATTACTCTTCCAAAATCAGCTATTATTCCTTCACCGCTATTTCTTAATTCAATTTGCTCGCCCTCCATTGGGCAGCCAATTTTTGCCGCCTCCATCTGATCAAGGTTTTTGCAGCGCCCGAGTCTAAGTGTATCATAGAGTGAAAGACCAACTTGAAACGGGCCGTGTCCTGTTTGATTCATCCACTGCTGCATTTCGTTTGGAGAAAACTTTTCGGTTGGAACGTCTCTTAGTTGGGCTTCTTTTCCCTTGCCTGTTGGAACAACAACTGCAGTCTGTGGGTTCCCAAGCTTGTCACGGTCAGTATTAGGCACCTGGTTAGGGGTTACAACTTTTTGCCCTGTAAAACCGTTTCCGTCAACTTGAAGCTTTTGTTTTAGCTTGTTTACCTCTTTTGGATCAAGCACTTTTTCTTCAGGGTGCGAACCAGGACTATGGCAATCAAATTCGGCTCTAACAACTGTTGTTTCAAGCGTGGGCTTTTCTTCATCTGCACTTTCGTCGTCTTCTTTTGAGTCGGCAGCGTCCTTATCATCAGCGGTTGTATCATCGCCTTCAGCTGCAAAAACTGACATGAAATTGGTTGATAAAAGTAGCACTACAAACATTAGGCAGAAAAGCCGATTTTTAAAAAGGTCAGTCATTTTTTCATTCTCCGTGCCACTGTATTAATTCTTAACCAAAGCAAATTTATTACCCAAAGTAAAGTAAGTAAACAAACCCTCCAATTGCCCATGGGAAGACAAAGAGAAGAACTAACCAGGCAAGAACGCAGGTTGCGTAAACTGCCACAAACTTGTGGCCTGGCTCTGGGATTTTGTCCTCAAGAAGTTCCTTACTTTTTTCAAGAGCGTAAGATGAAAAGAACAAAAGGGGCAGCAGTAGAACTGATAGAATGGCGCTTGAAACCAAAATTTTTACTATTGAAAGAAGTGCAAGCATTCCAAAATCTACAATTGTCAACTGCAATTCTTCAGGCACTGGTTGGCCTGAAAGAGGGCTTTCTGCAAACCCTAAATAGAGCGGAACAAGATACAAAACCATTATTAATAAGGTTACAATTAAGTATGTGGAAATCAGGGTGCTTTTGGCCCAGGATAAAGAAAAGCGTTTTGAAAGATAGTGATGAATGCGTTCGCCAACAATTGCAAGTATGAAGCATGGAATTGAAGTTATAAGGGCCATTCGCAGAAGCTCTACAAGGCCAAAAAGTATGTTAAAAATAATGTTTAAGGGCATGTTAAACTTTAAATCAAAACTAGTATAAAAAGGTTCTTAGTGCACGAAAATAGAGGAGATAATTTTGGGAAACGATATTCCAAGAAGGTTAAAACGCTTTCAAAGAAAAGCTGATAGTGGAGAGGAACTTCCTGAAGAAGCCTTGCTTGAACTTGAGATGCAGGAAAATGAAAATGCCGGCGGCGGCGTTTTAACTGAGGGCGCAGGACACGACAACTCAAAAAAGAAAACCATGGAACTTGCACTAAAAGAAGTAAAGCGATTTAAGAGTACCCACAAAAGACTTCCTAAAAAAGAAGAGTACGACACAATTGCTGAAAGCATTTATGCTCAACTAAAGGAACAAGAGGAAAAGGAAAGAATTCTTCGCAAGATGGATCGAATACAAAACAAAACCTCAAGAAAACACCCAAGAAAATCAAGGGACCGAAGAAATTTAAGGAAGTCAAGGGAAACAGAAGAACCAGAACCAATGGAACCCAAATCACCACTGGCAAGTAAGAAACTGGAAAAGAAGCCTGAGTCAAGCGCTTTGGAAAGCGTTAAAGGACTTGATGTTGGAGACCTATTTGGAGAGTCTGCAAAAAAGCCTGGCGCAAAACAGGAAGGGGAATTAGAAGAACTTACAGGTCTTGACTTTGGAGAAGACACAGAACTAAAAAGTCTTGGAAGCGAAGAAAAAAGCAGTGCAAACGCTTGTCCAAACTGCAAGAAAGCAGCAGACTCACTTATTTACTGCCCAGGATGCGGTACAGCATACTGCGCAGCCTGCGCTAAGAGTGTTGAAAAACTTGCCGGCAGAACAAAATTCACTTGCCCAAAATGCGGCAGGTCTATTGAAAAATAGTTAACAGGCCTTCCACTCAGTTTCACAATCTTTCATAGTTGGGTCACAATTGGAATTTTTTAACACAAGTTTCTTAAAGCACTTGCAGTTCAAGTGGTCCTTGTCAAGAATACTTCCGCCTCCAATCTGTTCACCTTCAGGAAGTCCAGTTACAGTCCACATTGCAAGAGTTGCATGTGAGGAAAATGTGTCATACCCTGTTTCACTTCCACTGCGCTTTAGTTTAGCCAGCTTCATTTCACTTGTTGACTGATAAACCAACCCAACGTTTGTAACCAAATCACTAATTTTACTGAGGGCTGTTGGGTCGCAAAGGTAAATTTCACTTGCTCCCTTTTCAATGTCAAGCTTTCCGCCTGAACTGCCCCAACTAGGCCACTTTCTAACATAAAGCATAAAGAAAGGGAAGTCTTCCATATCATTTACATAAATATAATACATGTAATTGAAGCCGTCGGCAAGGGGTTCCATTAATCCAACAACACTGTTTACAAGCATAACATTCATGTCATCAAACTTTGTGTTATCAGCAAAGTCTTCCTT
>JASLNX010000043.1 GCA_030745815.1 archaeon | reverse complement strand
CCTTTGAACGGAAGCAACTTTTCACCTGAAATTCCTGGCTTTAGCTTTTTCAAATCAATTGAATAAATGCCCTTTAATTCCGCCAAAAGCTTTTTTAGTTTGGGAAGAGAAAGCTTGGCTGCTGGGAGGGTTTTTTCAACGCCTGCTCTAATAAAGGCCTCTTCTCCTGCAAAGGGAGCAATGTTTAGGGATGACACAAGAGTTCTAATGCAGTCAGCAGTTGATTTGGAAAAAAGTCCCTTTAGCTGCGCAGGAGATGCCTCAAGCGGGCTAAGGCCTTTTGAGGAAGGAAATTTGTAGGGCTGGCCCTTTGAAATCTTTCTGTCCTTCCACTGTTCCTTTCTGTAGGCTGACACAATCTCCATTTCCTTTGTTACAAGAATAATGTTGCCTTTTGCAAAGAGTTCTAACACAAGAAAGTATTCGTCAAACTCTAGTAATGTTATTCTGTCAAGGGAGTGCTGCTTTAGGGAAAGAATCTTCTTGTTTGAAATACGTTTTCGAAGAAATGCCCCAAAGCCTGAAGTGTTTTGCTTTGCAGGAAGGGAATAAGAGGTAACAAAAAAGGCGTTTGGAGTAATAACCAAATCTTTTGTACCCTGCCTTGTTTGAAGCTTTAACTTTAGCCAATTGTTTGAAAGCTCTTGAACCTTTCGAAGAATACTGTCTTCAATTAAGGGAGAGAGCTCTGCAATCTCGTAAGCTAAGGAAATATTTGGGATTTGCATAGAAAAGAATTAGGGAAAAGCTAGTTTAAATAGATTTGGGAAACTAAAGCC
Organism: archaeon; assembly: GCA_030745815.1. Lineage (GTDB taxonomy): Archaea > Iainarchaeota > Iainarchaeia > Iainarchaeales > JAFCCZ01. The sequence goes on along the minus strand of JASLNX010000043.1, from coordinate 11,914 downwards.
TCGTCAAATCCTTTGTTCTACTTAATACAAAGATTTAAATTCCTCGGGAGCCTAGATTATAGTTATGAGGCGCAAAACTGCAACCCCGCGACCTAAAACAAGAACTAAAGCTGCCAAGAGGTTAAAAAGAAGCGGCGGCGTAAGAGGCAAAGTATCAGAGCGAAGGAAGAATACGGAAGTACGCTCAAAAGAGGGCTTTTTTGAATACACCTCACCAGGCGGAAAAAATTCAAAGCAGGCTGTTATTCTTAGTTACTTACGAAAAGGACAGACGCAAAGGCGGGGGCAAAAGAAAAGGAGATAAAGCTCCAGAAAATCCGTGGTAAGCTATTAATCAGTTTATTGTAAGTAGACCTGTTTCTTATTAGCTTTCAAGTACTCAAAAGCTTTTCTATTCTGTTGTAAAGGCCTCTTACTTGTCTATCAGAAATAGAGTGTGTACGCTCCCATTTAGCAGGTACTGCAACATGCGCTGATTGATAAAATTTGCCAAACCTTTCCTTGGTTACGCTCTCTGGTGCTGCCTGAAGGGCAGATTCAAATAATGCAAAATACTTGACTTCAAATTTGCCCTGCAAACCTTTTTCACGCATCCAATCGGAAAGTATTCTAGCATTGTAATGACTTGACTGTCCAAGCACACAGAAAAACACGACAACCGGCTTTTCGCCAAACTTGGGACGCTTGAATAATACAGGCCTTTTGGCGCTTGCAATTATATTGTACGCACGATCACGTTGAGTAGTTGGTAAAGTAGGTCGCTTTTCAACTTCACTAGCGTTAAGTTTTTTGATTTCTATTTTATCAAGCCTTTTGCGATTTACACTCCAAACAGGTGGTTTTGGTAGAGGCATAATATAATTAGTTCTTTAGATTTAAAATAATACTTTATTTCAAATACTTCAGCATTACCTTAACAAGCCCTGGGCTTCTAATAAGTTTTTTTGTAACAACCTTTGCTGTCTCAACAAGGTCTCCGGCTGAAAGCTTCATAACGTCGTCGCCGGAAATGTTTGCTGCAAGGGTTTCAAAGTCTTTGTCGTGCAAGTTTTCAAACATGTGCCTTTTTTTGAGAATTGCCTTCAACTTGTTTCCGCGCGCTTCGTACCACAGTCCGTTGTACTGCTTTAGAAAATCGTGCGAAAAGTCGTTTTCCTTAAAGGCCTTGATTGCAACATCGCTTGCAATATCAGCTCCCTCCATTGCAAGGCCAATTCCTCCACCGTGAATTGGATTAACCTGATGAGCAGCGTCCCCTGCAATAAGTAAGTTATCAGCCGTCATGTCCTCTAAAAAAGCACCAACCGGAACGCATCCGCAGTTTACCTCAATAATTGAGCCCTTCTTTAGCCCTGGCTGGGTTTCAATAAACTTGTCCAAATAGTACTTGGCGGTCTTTTCGTTTGTTCCGCCTATTCCAATTCCAACATTTGCCTGGTGCTCCCCCTTTGGGAAAATCCAAAGGTAACCGCGCGGGGCAATTTCTGTTCCAAAGAAAATGTTTATGAGATCAGTGTTCTCAAAATCAATGTTTGCCATCTCATACTGGTAACCTGAGTCATAGTCTGCAAGAGGCATTGTGGTGTTAACCCCGAGTCTACGAGCGGTCAGTGTTTCAACCCCGTCGCAGGCAAAAATCAGCTTTGCAGAGTACTCAACAACTTCGCTTCCTTCGCGAACCTTTACATTAACCTTTCCGCCCGCTCTTTCAAACTCAAAAGCGTCTGCTTTTGTTTTAATTAAGGCCCCGTTTTCAGCAGCCTGCGCTGCAAGATATTTTTCAAAAACTCGCCTTTCAAGAACATAACCGTTTGTTTCAGGAAAGCGCATTTCAACCATTTTTCCGCTTGGAGCGTAAAGTGCTGCTCCCCTGATTTCCTGCACTGCCCAACTTGGATCAGGCTTTAATCCAAGCCTCTTAAACCAGCCAAGGCCAAGGCCTTCAGCGCAGCGCTTTGGAACTCCAATTTCCTGCTTCTTATCCAAACAAAGAACGCTCAATTTGGCCTTTGCAAGCTTGTCTGCAGCACGAAGCCCTGCAGGGCCTGCTCCAACAATTATTACGTCAAATTCACGCATTTTAATCACTTCTTAATCTCCATTGCCGCAACAGGACAAATTTTAACACAGTTCCCGCAGGAAGTGCATTTTTCCAAGTCAACAACAATTCTGCCGTCTTTAAGTTCTAGGGCCTGAACCGGGCAGCTTCCAACACATCCGCCGCAGTAACAGCATTTTTCAGCATCATTAGTTACAACCATTAAACCACTCTAAAAAAATAGCTTAATAAGGGTTTTAAAGCATTCTTTTTTTGGTGAAATTACGTGTGTTTGGCCATTCCAGCAAAAGTTGTTGAACTAAGGGAGAAAGGACAAAAAGCAATTATTGAACAGCCAGGAGTAAAGCGAGAAGTGTTCAACAACATAATTAACGCCAGCAAAGGCGAATTTGTTCTAGTGCAACAGGGATTTATTGTTGAAAGAATTGAAGAAGAAGAGGCCAAGGAAACCTGGAGGATTTTGAGTGAGAATCGGAAGAACAAACCGTAGGCGTGTTCCCCGCATCCCAGGAATACTTGGAGCGTCCCAAGTCGGGAAAAAACCAAAAGGAAATTTATCGGAAAATAAGAAAAAAAAGAAGAAGGCGCCGAAAAAGCCGCAAAATAAGAAGCCAAGGAAGAGAAGACACCTGGACAACGACACAGGCCGTATAATTGATATTACTGGCTGAGCGTTGAAAGCGTTAGCTCAGTGTACTTTTTAAGCTGCTTTGTCTGTTCTTCTGAGATTTTTTCAACTGCATTGCCCCAGTGAACCGAAATTAAATCGCCTTTGGTTAACTCAAGTTCAAACGGGTTCTTGAGAGTTCTTTCTTTTTCACGAAGCTTTAATTCACCGGACTCTGAAAAAAGAGTTATTCCATTTGCAACAATTCCCTTATCTGTTTCTTCAACAACCTTGGCCCGCTGTACAATGCATTCTCCAAGATTTTTAACAATGGGTTTAACCTTTTGCGAAATAAAGTTAACGTAGAGAACGTGAAAAGAATGATGTGGAAGAAGGTCTGTTGGAAGCTCTGCCGCCTTTCTTTCCGCAATACTTCTTGGCAAGCCAAGGGTCTGGAATAAAAGAACGGTTTTTTGAAGCTCCCTTTTTGAAACGCTTTCAAGAAGGCTGTTTCCAACCCAGTAGGCTTCAATTACCTGCTCGTTAAAAGGCTCAAGGTCGTTGCATCTGGCAATTAATTCAAGATAAGGAAAAAGGGCATTAAACTGCTGCAAAAGAGGTTTTACTATTTCAGCGCCCTCAGTGGACGGAGCTTTAATAAATTTAAGAAACTCTTCAAAACTTCCTTCAGGGCCACAGTAGCCAAGCTCGTTTGGAATAAGAGAATACTTGCACGCCCTAATTAAAGAATTAAAATTTGATTCCGGCAAGGGAAACCGCCCTTCTTTTAACAGTTGAAAAAACAATGCTTACGCCAACAACAAGGACTGCGCCAGTAACAATTAGTGAAAGGCCAATTGCTTGATTAAACGCAATTTGCTTTCCCAAAAAGGCAAAGGAGAGAACTGCAGTAATTGGCTGTGCTAAGAGAAGAATTGATGCGGCCTTGTGAACCGGGATGTATTTTAGGCCTGAATAGTAAGTGAAAACAAAAAGGAACAAAAGAGAAGAGGTAAGGAGCAGCCACTGGATTTGCGGAAATGAAAGTGAGAAGGCAAACTGGAGTTGGTTAGTAAAGACGAGAAATGCAAGAATAAACGCTGAACCAAAAAACATCCTTCCAAACATAACTAACCTTGCCTGCGTATTTTTTAACACGTGCTTTGAAAGAACGTTTTCAGCTGCCCAAAGAACGGTTGCGCCGAGAACAAGAAGTTCTGGAAAACCAAACGAAACCGGCCCAAAGAAAATAAAGTTTCCTGCAAGTAACAGCAGTGCGCCGGCCAAAAAACCTTTTGAGATCTTTTCCCGGAGGAAGACGATTGCAAGAACGCTTGCCCAGATGAAAAGGGTCTTGTGAACAAAACCAGCTGTTGCAGGAGTTGAAAGTTTTAATGCGTAAAAGAACAAAAGAAACGGAATGCTTCCGCCAATAAGGCCAATTGATGCAAGGGATAACCACTGGCTCCTTGAAAGAGATTTAAGAGAGCTGGATTCTTTTAGAAGTAAGATAAGGGAGAGCAGGAAAACCGCTACAAGAGCGTTTTTTAAGAAAGTGAATGCAAACGGGTTAAATCCAGATACGGCAAAGCTATTTAGGAAAATTGAGACCCCGCTAACAAGGGCTGTACAAAAAACAAGCAATAATCCTCTTGATTCATTCATCGAATAGTTTAAAACTAAAAAGTATTTTAAATGTTTCATGAAGCAAGTGTTTGTTGCAGGAAACCCATTAGTTAAGGAAGACAGCCTTGCGTTAAAGGTTGCAGAAGAACTGGGAAAAGAATTAGAGGATGTAGAGTTTAAGGCAATTGATTCCTTGGGTGAAATTGGAGAAATACCAGACAACTTATACATAATTGATGTTGCTAAGGGCCTTGAAAAAGTGCAAGTAGTGAAGGATTTGGGCAAACTGCAGGAATTAAAGCTTGTTTCACTCCATGATTTTGATATTGGAACAGAACTTCTTTTGTTCAAGAAGATTGGGAAAGTAAAGAACGTTACAATAATTGCAATCCCTCTTGGATATAATCTGGAGAAAGCGGTTGAAGAAAGCAAAAGTATTTTAGGAAAGGAACTCAAAGGTATTTAGTATGCTTGCAAAAAAACGTATAACCAAAAAAACCGTGCGCGACAGAAAAAATCCGGTGACAAGGAGAGGTGTTACAAAGCCAAACGCAAGAAAAGCAGGGCGAACCTTTGTCAGCCTCGTTAAAAAAGAAATTACAAATGCGGTTGCACTAGGTGTAGAATACCCACCCAATGCAATCCAGATTTGGAGATCGCCCAGTGTCTTGATTCGGCTTGAAACCCATGTGCACAAAGAACTTGTTAAGGGCACAGGCATAACTGTTTCGCAAATAATGCGTGTTTCAAAAATGGGAATCAGCCAGGGCTACGGCGAAGCGGTTAAGCAATTTACAGCAGAAGTCAACGCAAGACGGAAGAAAAAACTAACTGTTGCCCAGGGAAAAACTCTTTTGGAAAAAAAGCTTGCAAGAGTTATGAAGAACGGCAATGAATTGATGGCGGTTGCTAAAAAAATTGAAAAGTGGGCAAATCCGCCGGAAGGGGACGTAAAATTTTGGGAAGCTGCTGCGCACGACGCACTTGGACACCTTTTGCCCATTCCATTTAATCGAGCGCAAATGGCCTTAACCGCACTTGGAAAAAGTTAAAGCCAGTTTACCTTGAGAAAGTGCACACTGCAACTAATGCACGGATCGTAGGAGCGAATTAGCTTTTCCATTTCAAGAGCTGCCTTTTCCTTTGGTTTTTTTAGCAGTGTTGGAACAAATTTGTGCAAGTCAAGTTCAATACTTCTAATGTTTTGCTGGGTTGGAATAACCATATTGCTATCAGTAATAAATCCCTTCTCGTCAAGAGAGTAGGAATGGTAAAGCAGCCCACGCGGGGCCTCAGTTACTCCAACTCCAGAGCAGGCTTTTGGCTTTATTTCAAGAGCAGGCTCGTTTTTTGGCGAAAGGTCTTTTGCAATGTCTATTGCCGACTCAACACAGTGAACAACCTCAATTGCCTGCGCAAGGTTCATTGAGAAGGGGCTGTTGTTTGGAAGCTTTGTACTGCACTCATTAAGCGCTTTTTTTGCCACCGGGTGCAATTGGCTTTTGTTTAATGCAGTTCTCGCAAGTGCTCCAACAACAAAATCCTTTCCGTTAAAAACTGCATTCTTTGCAGTACTGTATGGAACAACAACCTCTTTCATATGCTGCATTAATGCGTAATTTTTAACAAACGTGCCATCCGAACAGTGAACTGCCTGACCATTAATTAAAGGATAGTTTTTGCCACTGAGAGCAACAAAATTTGTTTTTCGCTCAAAAGTGTTCTTTGCGGCAAACGAATCAAAAAGGCGAACCGTTTTCAAAGCTATTTCTCTAACTGACTCAAGGCCCTTAATCATCTCATCAATCTTTTCCTGGTTTGGGCCCTTTGTAACCTGGCCAACGCGGTGATTTACTGAGTGGTGCGGGCGTCCACCCAACGCAGTTAAAACATCGGTTCCAGCTTTTTTCAAATCAAGGCCGTCGTGAATAAAATGGTGCTCTTTTTCGCCAAACTTTAAAACAGACTCTTTTCCAAGATAATCCGGAAGAGCAAGCATGTAAAGGTGCAGGGCATGGCTTTTGATGAACTCTCCAAAAATACTTAACTGCCTTATGTCCATTGTTCGCTCGCTTGGCTCTATTTCCAAAGCGTTTTCAACTGCTTCAAGAGCGGTTGTAAGGTGAGAACTGCTGCAAAGGCCACAAATTCTTGAAACAATTAATGGAATTTGCGAAAAGTGCCTGCCGTTAACCATGTCCTCAAAGAAACGGTGTGACTCGGTTACGCGAAACTCACAGGATTCAACTTTTCCAGAGCGAACCTTCAAATCAAGGCTTGCGTGGCCCTCAATTTTTGTAATATTTTCAATACTAAAATCTTCATCCTGATGCATTACTTTTCCCCCTCTTCTTTGGTGAACGGATCTTTATTAAAGTAAGTGAAAAGATTTTGGATTTCTTTTTTGGGCGTTCCCATCTCCTGGAATTTTTCCCTAAGCGCTTCAAAATTGCCGTCTTTTGTAAAACCGCGGCAGCCAATGCATTGCGCCTTCTCGCTTGGGCAAAGCGCCTTGCAGCCAGCATAAGTTACCGGGCCAAGGCAAGGGACTCCTTCAAAAAGAAGGCAGGGGTTTTCACGTTCCTTGCACTCGTTACACACCGGAACTTCCTCCAAACTTGGAACAATTCCATGATAGATTTTTACTAAAACGTCAATAATCTCGTGAGTAAACGCAGGGCAGCCTTGAAGAAGTGCGTCAACTTTTACAAACGCGCTAAGAGGAAGGGCCTTTTCTTTAACCGGGATTATTGCCTTTCTCTTAAGCTTTTTCTGCATCTCCAGCGGGAGGGCGTTTCTAATTCCTGGAATTCCAACAATTGTTGCGCAGGCTCCAAAAGCAACAAGGTATTTAGAGCGGGCACGAATTTCAAGCAAGTGTTTTTTGTCAACATCACTTTCAACGCATCCTTCAACAATTGCAATGTCAAGCTTTTCCTTTGGATGTTTTCCGTCAAATAAGCGCGCTTCAACGATTTCAACAAAGTTAAGTACTTTAAGAAATTTTTCCTCCAAATCAAACATTACAATTTCACAGCCCTCACAGCACGAGAGAGAATAAAATCCGGCCTTTATTTTTTTAGGCATTTATTTTTCCTCCAAAGGCATTTTTGCAAGTTCAGTTCCGTTAAATACCGGGCCGTCAATGCACGCATACTTTTCAGCAACATTGCAGTGAGCACACTTTCCCATCCCACAATGCATTAATCGCTCAAGGGAGGCGTAAATCTGTTCGTCCTTAAAACCGCACTTTTTGAGTTCCTTTATAACAAAGTGAAGCATTACTGGTGGCCCAACAACGCAGGCAACGGCGTTCTCAGGATTTATTTCTGTTTTGTTAAACAAAACTGTTACAGGCCCACAACTTCCGCCCCAATCAGGAGTACACTTGTCAACTGTTAACAAAACGTCAAGGCCCCCTGATTTTCCCCATTCCTTTAAATCTTCTCTGAAAAGAACGTGATCAGAATTCTGGCAGCCGTACAAAAGTTTAAGCTCTCCAAACTCTTCTCTCTTATCAGCAATTGCGCAAACAAGTGGCCTAAGCGGAGCCATACCGCACCCACCTGAAACAAACAAAATGTTCTTTTTTCTAAATCGCGCAATTGGAAAGCCCGTTCCAAAGGGTCCGCGCAGTCCAATTTTGTCCCCTTTTTTTAACTGAAGCATTGCGTGGGTTATTGTGCCGACATCCTTGATTGTTAACTGCAGAGATTCTGTTTTTAGAGGAGACGATGAAAGGCTTATTGGCATTTCTCCAAAACCAAAAACGCTTACCATCAAAAATTTTCCTGGAACGAAATGAAAACGCTTTTGATCTTGTTTGTCAACGTACTTTATTGTAAAGGTCTTTATCTTGTCGGTATCCTTTCTTACCTCAATTATTTCAGCAAGAGCAGGGGCGGTTAAAGAAAGTTTCTTCACTTCACGTCCCCCCTAATAGTTGACGCTATTTCAGTTAAATCAATCCCAACAGGACAAACGCTAATACATCTACCGCATCCAACGCAAAGAGGCAGCCCATGATTTTCCGGGAAGTAAGACAACTTGTGCATTACAAATTGACGCAAGCGAGACTCACGGCTTTCCCTAAAAACATAATTGTGAGAAACTTTTGTAAAGCGCTTGAGTTGACAGGAATCCCATGCGCGAAACCGCTCAGAATCCCCACTATCAAGAATAAACTTGTCAAATGACAAAAAGCAGTAACAACTTGGGCAAACTTGAGTGCAAGAAGAGCAGCTTAAACACTTCTTGGCTTCGCTCTTCCACTTTTTGTGAGAAAAGTTTTTGTCAAGAATTTCTTTAAGGCCAAATGTTTCAAGTTTCTTGCCGAATTTTAACTTTGGCTCTGGTTTAATGAAATTTGTTTGGTTGAAAAAATCACGGTATTTTTGAACTACCTGCTTTCCCCTTTCACTTGCAGCCTCAACAAAAAAGCTCTTCTCCTTTTCAACAAACAAAAGATCGTGGCCAACCGGGTTGTTTGTTCCCATACTCTTACAAAAGCCGTTCTCACAAGACTTTGAGCACTGAAGCGCAATAATTGTAATGTCTTCACGAATTGCCTTATACCACTCGTCTTCAGTAAAGTATTCAAGATAAAGCTTGTCAAGCGCTTTAATTGCATGCGTGTCGCAAGAGCGAACTCCAAAGAAAACTCTCTTCTTTGAATCAAGTAAATGCTCAATTTTAAAGGAAGAACTCTTTTTCCTAAAGATAAACTCTTTTTCTAGGGGTGGTAAAAGTATTTTTTTGGGCGAAAAGGATGTTCTTTTCGATAAAAAGATTTCCTGGTTTTTGAATGGAAGAAAACAGCTTGCATTGTTTTCGTTTAAAGCTGGAACAAAAACTTTTGCTTCTTTTGAAAGAGCTGTTAAAAACTCGTTTAACTTTTCTTTTTTTAACAAAAAGTTCTGCTGCATTCAATCACTTTTGAAATTATTTGTTTAATGCTTCCAGCCCAACTAACGGCTGGCCTGAAACATACTGTAAAAATGCCTTTCCTGCAAGAGACACGTGGGAAAACTTTTCTTTTGAAAAACCAAGCCTCTCAACTGCAGCCTCGGTATCCCCACCCCCAATAACAGCAAATGCATTTGACTCAGTCATTGCCCTTGAAACCGCCTTTGTTCCGTTCTCAAAATTCTTTTTTTCATATACCCCCATTGGCCCGTTCCAAATTACGGTTTTTGCCCCATTAATTTTTTCAGAAAACAGTTCAATTGTTTTGTCGCCAATATCCTTTATCACAAATTCCGTTGGAAGGTCTTTTACTAAAACATTTTTTCGCTCACCGTTTGCGTCAACTGCTAAGTCAACCGGTAAAACAATCTTTTCGCCAAACTCTTCAAGAACCTTTTTTGCGTCGTTGACAAAATCAGTAAATTCAAGGTAATCCCTTTCTGCAATCCACTCATCCTTTTTGCCAAACTCTGTTCCCTTTGCCTTTAAGAAAAGTTCTCCAAGAAATCCTCCAATAAGAACCAAATCAATCTTGTCGTTTTTCAAAAAATACGGTATCAATTTTACGGAATCCTCATTTTTCATTCCCCCAAACAAAAGTACGCGAGGTTTTCCCTTAGATTGAATTGCATCCAAACTCTCAATTTCCCTCTTAAGAGACGGCCCTACCAAGCATGGCAAAACAGGAGTAAATCCAAGTATTGAACATTCGTTCCTGTGGCTTTGGGAAAGGGCATTGTTACAAAAGAAATCTGCCAAGGGAGCAAGCTGTTTTACAAATTCTGTTTTAGAGTAGTCAAGAGCAGTCTTATCCGATCCAAGGTCTTGATCAGGCCTCATTCTAACATTGTCTAAGAAGACAATGTCGCCGTCGGCCATTTGTTTTATTGCGGAAACAAAGTCTTGGTCCCAATTAAATTGTTTTACTTCCCTTCCAAGGCCTTTTCCTATTTCTGCAGCGTGCTGGTCCAAGTGAAAGAAATCCTTTTTGCCAGGTCTACTCTGCCAAGTAAAAACAACTAGTTTTGCGCCTTTTTCGGACAACTGTTTTAAATCCTGCAAGTCTGCTAAGAAGCGCCTTGAGTTTGTATCAATTTTTCCATTTATTACTGGAAGATCCATCATTGAATGGAAAAGGACTGTTTTTCCCTTAACATCCACATCGGATATAAAGTTGTAAGCCAATTTCAGCACTCCAATAAAAGAGAAACAAAATAGAAATAAAAAGGAATGGCTTTTTCCTTAAAATCCCTTCTTTGCAAGGAAAAGAATGAATTCGGCAAGAAGTGAGGAATAACCCCATTCATTGTCATACCATCCAAGAATTTTTACCATTTTTCCGTTGACCTTAGTTAGGCTGCTGTCAAAAACACAGGCGTGTTCGTTTCCGATGGTGTCAGTACTAACAAGCTCTGCTTCAGAGTACTCAAGGTTTCTTCCAAGAGGTCCTTCGCTTGCCGTCTTAAAAAGCTTGTTTACCTCTTCAGCAGTTGTTTCCTTTTTCAAAACACAGGTTAAATCAGTTAAGCTTCCTGTTGGAACAGGAACCCTTACAGCCATTCCATCAAGCTTTCCCTTCAAGTCAGTAAAAATTGATGTAATTGCCTTTGCTGCACCAGTTGATGTTGGAATCATGTTAATTGCCGCAGCCCTTGCTCTTCTTGGGTCAGAGTGCGGTCCGTCAACTAAAACCTGGTCAGAAGTGTAAGCGTGAGTTGTTGTCAAAAAGCCCTGCTCAATTCCAATGTTTTCGTGCAAAACCTTTACCAGTGGAGCCAAACAGTTTGTTGTACAAGAAGCCATACTTACAATGTGCTCAGTCTTTGGATCATACTTTTCAGTATTAATGTTTAAAACGTACTGGCCACAAATTGCGCCCTTTGGTGGAGCACTAATTACAACCTTTTTTGCGCCGGCACTGAGGTGAGCTTTTGCATCATCAGGATTTCTAAAAAATCCTGTTGCCTCAAGAACAACTTCAACCCCTAATTCTTTCCAAGGAAGCTTTGCAGGGTCCTTTTCCGAAAGAGACTTTATTTTCTTTCCGTTAACTACCAAATAATCATCATAGGCCTCAATTTGCCCCTTGAACTTTCCGTAAACGCTGTCAAATGCAAGAAGCCTTGCTAGAACGTCGTCGCTTGTTAAATCATTTATTGCTACAACTTCAATATCCTTTTTTTCAAGCATTGCCTTAAAGGCCTGCCTGCCAATTCTTCCAAAACCATTTATTGCAACCTTTACCATAAAACCACCTGCAACTATTTGAGATTATGTTCTTAAAAGGGTTTTTGAAAAACGCATGCCGAAGAAATGGTGGTTTTTATTCCTTTGGGTTTTTAGCAAAGAATAAAAGGCAGTTAATGCTAGATAATAGCTATTGGTGTTTCTAATTGCATGAGCTTAGAAAAAGCTATATTCTAAATCGATGGGTAATAATTAATACCGAACGGTCCAAAAGGCCGCAGGATTTCAAAAAGGACAGGCCAAATGCAAAAGAGGAAGGAAGCTGTCCATTTTGCCCTGGGAACGAAAAACTTACTCCTCCAGAAATATCTCGAATTGAAGAAAATGGAAAATGGCAACTTCGCGTTTTTCCAAACAAATACCCTGCAGTAACTCTTGACGGAAACAGTGAAACCGAAAAGGAAGGGCCA
>JASLNX010000042.1 GCA_030745815.1 archaeon | reverse complement strand
ATAAAAGGAAAATTGCTTCTTGACAAGCCAACAAACTTCTTCTTAGACAAGGAAAGAATTTACCCAACCCAAATAAGAGAATGGATTGAAAAAATTCCACTAGAAGACCTAAAACTATTCGGATACAGCCCTGAAAGAATTAAACCAGAATGGTTCATTCTAACAGTTGTGCCTGTTCCGCCAATAACAGTGAGACCAAGTATAACCCTTGAATCAGGAATAAAAAGTGAAGACGACCTAACTCACAAACTTGTTGATATTATAAGAATTAACATTAGGCTAAAGGACAACATAGATGCTGGTGCACCACAGTTAATTATTGAAGACCTGTGGGATTTGTTACAGTATCACGTTACAACCTACTTTGACAATAACACAGCTGGTGTTCCACCTGCAAAGCACAGAAGCGGAAGGGCTCTACGAACAATTGTACAAAGGCTTAAGGGAAAGAAAGGAAGGTTCAGGCACAATCTAACCGGAAAAAGAGTTAACTTTGCAGCCAGATCAACTGTAACCCCGGACCCGTTCCTTGAAATAAGTGAAATTGGAATTCCTAAAGCAATTGCACACGAACTAACTGTTCCAGAAATTGTTACATCCTGGAACAAGAAAGCGATTGAAAAAATTATAAAGGCCGACGACGAGGCCGTTTATCTAATAAGGCCTGACGAAACAAGGAAGAGAATTGACGAAGCCAACAAGAAAGAGGTTCTTGAAGAGCTTGAGATTGGCTACAAGGTGGAAAGAAGGTTAAGAGACGGAGACATAGTTTTGTTTAACAGACAGCCTTCACTTCACAGGCTAAGCATGCTTGCTCACAAAGTAAGAGTAATGCCTGGAAAAACTCTTAGAATAAATCCAATTGTGTGTAAGCCATACAACGCAGACTTTGATGGAGACGAAATGAACATTCACGTTCCACAAACCGAAGAAGGAAAAACCGAGGCAAAGGAACTAATGTATGTACGAGACCAAGTTATTAGCCCAAGATACGGAGGCCCAGTAATAATTCTTGACGAAGACGGAGTAAGTGGGCTATATGTACTAACCCTTAAATCAACCGAGTTCACTCCAGAAGAGGCCATGCAATACTTTTACGAAATCGGAATTACAAACATTCCAAAGCCAGACAGGGGAAAGAACTACTCTGGAAAAATTATATTTTCACAAACCCTTCCAAAAGACCTTGATTTGGAGTACCAAACCAAGACCTGCCGTGTTCTCAAGCAAACCGGACTGTGCAAAACTTGTGTTA
>JASLNX010000041.1 GCA_030745815.1 archaeon | reverse complement strand
GTCCAAAAGCTTGTACCAGCCATCTTCCATTGAATAGTATATTCCTTTAAGGTCCATAAGGCTCCGTCCAGCAAGTTCCCTTTAGATATATCTATATCTCTTCCAATTAATAAATTAATTCTTTGTATATTAACTCTTTTCCCCTATATAAATTTGCCTCAATTGCGCTCACGAGCCAAATTGCTGCACTATAACACAATAACCTTGCCTGCACGAAAACCCTACTCCTGTGGAGGCATAATTTTTCATCATATTTGCATAATGGCCACTGCTTTTAATCCAATTTGAAACAGCCTGCCCTGAAACATTGTTTGATTCAGGAACAAGAGCAAGATTTTCTGCCCAGTAAGAAAATCCTGTTGAATTAACAGAGTGGGGAAGCGAGGTACTCCCACTGTTTGCAATAAAGTCTGCGTGGGTTTGCGCAGAATCCGTAAGAACTGAATTCTTTGTCAGTGCCGAAACTCCGCTTGCCGCCCTTTTTTGGTTTACAAGTTCTATTACTTGGTCTGAAATACTTCCACTTGAATTTGCCTGCTGGCCAGAATTAGTCACTTTTTTTTTTGAAATTCTGAGACCCATTTTGCAATGTTCCACTTTAGGTCAAGGCCGTCTTTGTTTATTTTTGTAATGCACATTTTGCCTGACTTGATTTCCTCAAGCAGTTTACTAAAGCTATAGTCTTCTTTTCCAAGCTCTGTTTTTGCAAGGGCAATGCTTTGCCTTGAGTCGCCTGCGTTAATGCGCTGGCCCTGGATTACTACCTTGTCATTTGCCTTTGTTGTAATCGTTGCCGAACCCTGCTTGCAGTGGAACTGGAGTTTGAATTCTCTTGCAATTGGCAAGAACACAATTCCTGTCATCTTCTTGTTTGCGTTAAGGTCTGTCACAAATCCGTAATACTGCTGGTTAATGTTGTTGCAGGAAAGGTTTGTTTTGGCTGCTATTGGGTCCACTAAACTGTCTGGTCCTGTTTCGTTCCAGGTAATAAGTGAATCTGTTGCAAAGTCTTCGTCTGCCATTGCTACTACTTCAAGTGTGTAGAGTAGGCCTTCACTGCCGTTTCTTTTTGCAAT
>JASLNX010000040.1 GCA_030745815.1 archaeon | reverse complement strand
GATCTGAAATTCAAAGGCTTGAGAATGGCAGAGCTTATCTGATTTCTGATAGGGAAAAAGTAATTGCAATGCGTGCGGCTCTTGCTTGCAACTGCGAAATCGCAACGGTTAAACTTTCTAACGGCCTTGTAACTGAAGTTGTGCCTGACATAAACTTTCCTGTTTTCAGGCAAAAGATTGAAGAAGATTTGCCTAAAATGATTGCTTTGCATTTTAAAAGCAGAATTTCTGGAAAGAAGCTAAAACTTAGAAAGCTTGCTCCAAGCTTTTTTGATCGGGCAAAGAAATTTTTAGAAGGTGTGTTTAATGCCTAAGCTAAAGTTTGCTATAATTGGTTCAAAAAACTACAAGACGTCAACTGTAAAAAGTCTTGTTGACGAGGGCAAAAAGCTTTTTGGGAAGGTTACTTTTGCTCCGATTGACAAAATAAAATTGGTGTTTGAAGATAATCAGGCAAAACTGCTTTTTAGAGGCCTTAATCTTTTAGATTACGATGTTTGTTATCCGAGACTTAGCAGTAAAGATTATGTTCTTGGCGAGGCAGTTTTGAAGGCAATTGCAGGTAGCAATGTTTATTGCCCAGTAAACCTTAGGTCTTACCAGGTAACAAATCACAAGTATTACACAATTAAGGAACTTTCAAACGCAAAAATTCCAATTGTTAAAAGTAGTCTTTTTACTAGCCCAGATTCTGCAAAACAAATTATTAACGAATTTGGAATGCCTGTTGTTGTAAAAACCCTTTCAGGGTTTGCTGGAAAAGGCGTTATTCTTGTTGAAAACGAAAAGCAGTTGGACAGTATTCTTGACGCAGTTCATTTGTTTGAAGAGTTTATTTCTGCGCAAAAATTTGTAAAGGGTAAAAATTCTGATATTAGGTGCTATGTAATTGGCAAAAGGGTTATTGGAGTAAAGCGAATTGGAAAGCAAGGGGAGTGGAGAGCAAATGTTAGCAGAGGGGGTTCTGCTGAAGAAATTCCTGTTACTAAAGAGATGGAAAAAATTGCGATTGATTCTGCAAAAATGTTGAAGATGGGAATTTGCGCCGTTGACTTGATTGAAACAAAGTCTGGTCTTGCAGTAATTGAAGTTAATTTTATGCCTGGGCCGTTTCAAAAATATCTTGGGAACCTTATTACAAAAGAAATGGTTGAATTCCTTCACAAAAAGGCATTGAAGAGATTGGCTCAAAATAAGTAATGCAAGTTATCTCAAAATTGTTTGGCTTCTTTTTGGGCCAAGGCTAACAAACTTTATGGGGACGCCTAATTCTTTTTCAATAAATTGGATATATTCTCTTGCTTCGTTGGAAAGTTTGTCAAAATCTTTTTCTTCGTGGTCAATTTCGAATCCATTAAATTCTTTGTAAACTGGTTTGCATTTTTCAAGAAGAGTCCAGTCTGCTGGGAATTCTTCAAGTTTTTTTCCATCACACTCGTACGCCACGCAAACTTTTAGTTTTGGAATGCCATTTAAGACATCTGATTTTGTTAGCGCAATTTGTGTAAGGCCGTTCATTCTAATTGAAGTTCTAAGTAAAACTAAGTCAAGCCAGCCAACTCTTCTTGGCCTACCAGTAGTTGTTCCAAATTCTTTTCCGTTTTTTCTAATTGTTTCACCAAGTTCTCCTGTTAGTTCAGTTAAAAACGGACCCTCTCCAACTCTTGTGGTGTAGGCTTTTACAATTCCAATTGCTTCAATGTTATTTATTAGTCCGATCCCAACTCCTGTG
>JASLNX010000039.1 GCA_030745815.1 archaeon | reverse complement strand
GTCTAAATAGAACGTGAGAGATTGCAGGCTGGTGTAATATTTCATGAACAGGCTTTTTAGACTTGTTTTGTTCGGTTTCCTAAGTTGGTTTGTGCCATTTGTGGCATCAGTTTTCTTCTTTTCACCAGAGGGCGGGCTGGCAATTGATGTTTTCCTATTTAAGACAATAATGATTGTGGTAGGATCAGCAACAGGCGCAGTCCTTCTTGTTTTGCACTTTAGAAATGTAAAGCAAGAGTTCCTAAAAGAAGGGATAATTGCAGGGGTCGCCTGGTTTGCACTAAATATTGTTTTGGATGTGTTAGTGCTTCTCCCGCTCACTGGAACGGACGTTCCAACATACTTTGCTCAGATTGGCGCGCGCTATTTGGTAATGCCAATAATGGCCGCATCAATTGGATTTGTGGCAGAAAAAAAGGCATAACACAGCCTAACTTCTACATAACATTTCTATTCTTATTCAGATTCGCACGTTCTATTTCTAGATTGTACCACTCCCTTAATTAGGGGAACAATTGGTGTTTCATTAAAGAAAAAATGGTTTTTTGCAAGAGGGGAATTAGTAAGTAAAGAAGATAACAACTGCGGCAATAATCCATAGAACCCCAATTATTTGAAGTATTTTTTTTGAAAGAATAAAATCCCAGTATCTTTTTACAACTCCAACTTTGGCAAGGCCAACGTTAAAATTTAGAGCGTACTTTATTGCCCAGGGCACGAAAAATATTATGGCCAGCCCACCGACAATATTTACCGCCAAAATAATATATGGGTCAGTTATTACAACCATATTTTCTTTAAGGGCTTTTCTTATTTTTAATTCTTCTCTTTGGCCTTTTCTCCCTTTCTTGGGCTGGTTTATTTTATAACAGTTTTTGGCATAATTTAATCGTTTTCCATGACTCAAAAGGCCCTTAAGATTTTGATAGTTTTTCTAATAGTTGCTCTTGTTTCCACTTTAATGCTTTCCATAGCCGGCTACATTGACGCCCTGATTTTTTGGGGTTTTGCAGGGGTAACTGCAGTATTTGCGTTTATCATGCTGCCAAGAATAAACAAAACTAACGATGTGCGTGTGCAAAACAATTAAATTCAAAGCAGGCTGTTATTCTTATTATGAAAAAGCGTTCAGCGGCAGAACTTAAGCGAAGAGGAACTGCACTTTCAGGTGTTTTTAAGCAACACAATTTACACGGCGGAGTTCCGGCATCAGAGATTATGAGGGCGTTAATTGAATCAAATACTAAGTTTAAAGCCCTTACCGATCGATATGCCAAACATGGCGGGTTAACGGAAAACCAGATTCGCATAAGGGACTATTTGCGTGAACAGCAGTATCCTCTACTTCAGTAAAATTCATAGACCTCAAACGATACTTTGAAATGCAAATTCGCCCCTCCTTAGTATCCAAATGAATATGCGCACCTTCATCACACGTTGAATCTGGACAATACCCATCCCAAATATTGACCTGCGGAGGAGTAACTTTGGCTACCTTAGCTGATATCAAAATAATTCTATTGAATAACTCTTCTTTCTCCTTTAGCATTCCCTGCTCAAAAGGGCTGGCGCTCATAGGTAAAAAACTCTCATTCAACTCACTTCTTATCTAAACGCAGTACATTACTTCAAATTCTCCTGTTTCAATTTTACGTGACAAAACCATACATCTTTCTAACCAATCCCGTGAATAGATTTGAATTTTTTTTTGTTCACTATTAGTGAGCTTGCCCGAAGCCCAATCTTAAACTCAAAAAACGTGTTTATGGAATTCGGACCGGAAACAAGCATTTCTTTTATGGGTAATTCTTTTTCCAATTCTTTATTTTCTAAGTTGGAGGTAGCTATGCCTTTTTTGTTTAAGGCGACTGAAAACTCACCCAGAATGGTTTTTGGGTGCGGAGCCAATAAAAGATCTCTAATTACCGGAAGACAGGTAATTGTACTACCGTCAAAGACTAAATTAATATCTCCAGGTTTAAATTTTTCAAAAATTC
>JASLNX010000038.1 GCA_030745815.1 archaeon | reverse complement strand
GGGAAGGCAATTTACTGAGCAAGATGAAAAAGACGTTCTTGAGAAACTGCGTGATCTGCAGTACGAAGACTAATTAGATTTTCAGATGCACTTTCTTTAATATATCCAGTACTTCATACGGAATTTTCACAGAGTTAATTGTTTCCCTGTCGCCACCGTGAAAATCACTCCCGCCTGACTCAAGCATCTTGCGGTTTTTTGCCATTTCTTGAAAAGATTCTATTAATCTCAAATTCTCCTTTTCGTCGATTTCTAGTTCAGGGCAAATCAGATGATAAGGATAATATGTTTCAATTCCGTGCCCTCCTTGACTTTTGAAAAGATCAATTAACTTTGCAGGGTCTTTGCCATAAGCTCCAGGGTGAGCAAGAAAAGCTAGCCCCCCGCACTTTTTTATTAGTGAAATTGCCTGTTTAAGAGTGTACTTTTTTTCTCTTTCCACATGAGCCGGCTTTCCAACCCCCAAATATTTGTCAAAAACATCACTAATCGACAAAAATTTCCCAGGGGCTTTTTGAATAAGTAGCTGAGCAATGTGTGGCCTGCCCAACGCCCCTTTTGCAAGAGGCATTAATTCCTCAAATGTGATATCAAAACCAAGCTCTTGCAGTTTCTTTACAATTTTTTTCTTTTGCTCTATCCTTTCCTCTTTTGCTTCTTTAACAAATTTGGCCATTGCATCGTGTTTGTAATCAATAAACAATCCAACTGCCTCAACTTCTTTGAATCCAACTTCAGAGGCATCGCAGTTTATTTCAATTCCTGGAACAATTTCAATATTCTTATCAGCTGCATATTTAATAGCCGCTGCAATACTTCCAACTGTGTCATGGTCTGTTATTGCTATAGCTTCAAGACCATTTTTTAGTGCCAATTCAACAAGTTCTTTTGCTGAAAGATTTCCGTCCGATGCATCGGAATGCATATGCAAGTCAATCATTATTTTTCCCCCACAAGAATTTGGATTAAGCGTTTGGATAAATATTCAAACCTTTCCTTTGACAAAAGAACTTTTTTAACAGGAGTCATCTTTACAAATTCGCCCTTTGGATCCTTAAAGGTTTCTTTTCGGCCAAAAGAACTGTCAACAGGGTAGGGTTGACCAATGTTTCCTCTGAATGGGAATATTTTAATGTGCAAGTGCTCTTTTTTCTCACTCCAATTAGTGCACTTGCCGTAAGTTGCAACTGAAGTTGCTTTCTCCCTTGATTCAACAGTTGGCTTAAACTCCTTGTTCTCCGTTGCCATTATTTCTGCCATTGCCGCGCTAAGTTTTGAAAAGGCAATGCCATAGTTTTTGGCCAGCTCAGGAGTCTTGGCAGTTTGCGCAAAATGGGTTAAATGCTCAGTAGGCATTAGTTGAATTGAAAAATCCTCTTCCTGGTTACCACCTGTCTTTGGTGACAATGTTGCAAACCAACCGTTTGACGAATCTCCAACCTTAAAAATTATTACCGCGTCGTACTCTGTCTTTTCTCCAACAGAGAGCGCTGCTTCCTTGCACAGGTTACAGT
>JASLNX010000037.1 GCA_030745815.1 archaeon | reverse complement strand
GGAAGCTGTCAACTGGAGACGCAGGAAACCTTACATGGACCTGTTTTCCTCTGCGGACCAAAAAGAAGTAAGAAAGCAAATTTATGACGCCGTCAGGCTTCTGATGCCTGGTAAAAAGAAACAGGAACAATTGGTTGACGATATCCTTAGAAGAACACACCCTGTTAGGCGAGCAGATGCTCAAGCCGAAATAAATTTTGGGCTCCCGGAATCAATTTTCAGGCAGGGTGGGACTTACTTGGATGCCATTGACCCGTCAAACAAAGCAAAAGCACGCGCAAGGGGAATTACAGGATTCAGTGGGTTTACTTCAGAAGAAGGCATTAATATTGGCAACAGGTGGAAAAGTAAAAATTATTACAAAACCACTCCATTTCACGAAGCAGTGCACTTTCTTGTAAAAGCAAATGAGTACCAGGCATACACTGCAAATTTCTACTACGCACTAAAAAGAGGAATTATGAGTGAAAGTTATTTACAAAGAGCTAAATTGGCGAACGAGCCAGCGAAGCAGGCGAGAAAGAAGGCAATTGAATTGTTTAAGATTGGTTCTTCCGAGAACTGGCGCAAGGCAAACGGCCTACTGCGAAAAGAGGTTGTACAAAAGTAGCATTGGGTTTACTACTCAGACAGGCTTTTAAGAATTCCGCAATTTTATATCTTTAAGGAGGATTGGCTATGGAAGTTAACGTAAACGATTCAAATTTTGAAAAAGAAGTTATTGAAAAGAGCAATGAAATACCAGTATTGGTTGACTTTTGGGCAGGCTGGTGCATGCCGTGTTTAATGCTTAAGCCAATTCTTGAAAAGATTGCAAAAGAGTACGATGGCAAGTTTGTTCTTGCAAAACTTAATACTGATGAAAACCCTGCAACAAGTAGCAAGTATGGAATCTCAAGCATTCCAGACGTAAGAATTTTTAAGAACGGAGAGGTTGCCGGCGGATTTGTCGGGGCACTCCCAGAAGAAAGTGTAAAACAGTGGCTTGACAAAAACATTTAAGGTGAAGAAATGGATTTGACTGCCGAAGAAAACGAATTTTTAGAGTTTGCGAAAAAGCACGCGAAAGAGAACAACATTATGCTAAACCCGGATGAACGAATTGTTCAAGGAATTATTAAAGGCCTTTTTATGAAAGAGGAAAAGTTTGGTGAAAAGTATTGCCCGTGCAGAGTAGAAAGCGGAGACAAGGAAAAGGATAAGGAAATTATCTGCCCGTGCATTTTCCACAAAGACGAAATAAAGGACATGGGCCACTGCCACTGCAATCTGTTTGTAAAAAAAGAGTAGTTTGGTGTTTGAACCGCTAAATATTTAATAATCAAACAGCCTAATTATATCCATGCGAGCGGCAGGACCCGAGCCAGGAAAAAAACCAAAGCAGACTGTTAACACTATTAACGTAGGCCCTACCAAAACAAGAGAGATTAGAATTCGCGGCAGAGCAAAGCCAAGAAAAGCAAGGCTTGCAATAATTAACCAGTTTAATGCGCTAGTGAAAAGCGGATTGTGCTCTGGCCTACAATTTAATGAGTTTGGTGCTCTTACCGGGGTTGAGCAATGGAACAGACGCCCAACACCTGCAGAACAAAAAGTTTTCAGGCAGGTTGTTCGCTTAACACACGAACTGACACACAGACTAGATATAGACCGAAGTCCTACTTTTAAACGTACCCTTGCACTTGATAAACTGCGCAAGGCAATGGCTGAACACAAAAGGCGCGGGCAATTTGAATATACACACCACATAATTGATCAAGGAATTGTTAGTGGCGGACCAATAGAAACGTATATTCAAAACGCCGAAAAGCTAAATGGAAGAAAATTGCCAAGCTTAAGAAAGTATGTAAAAAGATTTGACACCCCAAAAAAAGTGAAAGCCAATCTTAAACGGCAATTGACCTACTTTGGCCAAGTACTTAAAGATAGAAAACTCAATGAATTGATTATTGATGCCGGGGAAACTCAGTGGGATGGGGGCATTACAAAAATTAAATTTACTGAAGAGGGAATAATTCGTGAAACAAAAACTGAAATAGTAGTGCATCCTTTTACCCAGACTACCCAACTAGTTATTTTGAAACCAAATGGCAAGATAGAATTTAGAGAAAGTACTATTGATCTAAAACAAAGTGATAGCTTTGACCGCAGGGGCGGCAGTAGACGCAGGTAGGGTTTAAATATTTCAAAACCGTTTAAGCTTAATTAAGTGGTTTTTATTGAACGACCTTAACAAACTTTTTAACCCAAATTCAATTGCTGTTATTGGAGCAAGCAACAGGCACGGCAGTGTTGGCTTTTCTATCATGAAAAACCTTATTGGCAGTGGTTACTCTGGAACAGTTTACCCAGTAAACCCAACAAGAAAAAATGTGATGGGAATCCAGTGCCACAAAAGTGTTCTTGATTTGCCTGAGCGAGTTGACCTAGTAGTAATAGCAACGCCTGCTTCTATTGTCCCAAAAGTTTTGAGGGAGAGCGTACAGGCAAAAGCCAAATCGGCAATTATTGTTAGCTCAGGCTTTAGTGAAATAGGAAAAGAGGGAATAGGGCTTGAAAAAGAACTCAAGAAAATAATTAAGGGAACAGGAATGCGAGTTCTTGGGCCAAACTGTTTGGGTTACATTAGGCCTGATAAAAAAATAAACGCAAGCTTCGCCACAATGAACGCCCTGCCAGGGAAAATGGCGTTAATAAGCCAGTCCGGAGCGCTTTGTTCAAGCATTCTTGACTGGGCACGAAAGCAAAAGGTTGGCTTCAAGTATTTTATTTCCGTTGGCTCAATGCTTGACATTTCCTTTGCAGACTTAATTGAATTTATTGGAAACGACCCTGACGTTGAAAGCATTGCAATTTACATGGAAAGCGTAAAAGACGCAAAAAAGTTTATGAAGGTTTCACAGGCCTTTACAAAAAACAAGCCAATAATTGTTGCAAAATCAGGGCGCTTTGAAGAGAGCGCAAAGGCCGCCATTTCTCACACTGGAAGTATGGCAGGAAATGACGACGTTTTCGATGCCGCGTTTAGAAGGGCAGGAATTGTAAGAGTTGAAAACGTACAAGACCTTCTTGGAAGTTCTGAAGCACTGGCCAAGCAACCGCTTCCAAAGGGAAACAGAATTGCAATAATAACCAATGCTGGAGGCCCAGGGGTAATGGCAACTGACGCCGTGATCAAAAACAAGTGCAAGCTAGCACAGCTCTCCAAGGGAGCAATGAAAAAGCTTGAGAAGGAAATGCCCTCGCACTGGAGCCGAAACAACCCAATTGACCTTTTAGGAGACGCCGAGCCCAGAAGATACGAAAAAGCTACCAAAATTGTGCTTGGAGAAAAAGGAGTTGACGGAGCAATAGTTATTCTCAGCCCACAGGCAATTTCAAAGCCAATTGACGTTGCAAAAGTTGTTGCCGACATATCGGAAAAAAGCAAAAAGACTGTTCTTGCCTGCTGGATGGGTGAAAGTTTTGTTGAGCCTGCAAGAGAGGTTCTAAGAAAGCGAGGGCTTCCATCATACAAAACCCCTGAAGAGGCTGTACGAGTATTTAGTTACATGGATTCTTACAGGAAAAATATTCTTAACCTGCAGGAGAAGCCAAAGAAAATAACTGTTAAGCCCAATCCAAACAAGGAAAAAATAAGAGCCTTAATTGGAAAGAATCTCAAAAGAGGAAACTGCATTCTAAACGAAATAGAATCCAAAACCATTCTGGAAGAGTACGGAATTCCGGTTAACAAAACGGTCTTTGCAAAGAATTCTTCAGAAGCTGCAAGGAGAGCAAAAGAGGTTGGCTTCCCAGTCGCTCTAAAAGTGGTTTCAGATGACATAACCCACAAGACAGATGCAAGTGCGGTTGCGTTAAACCTTGCATCAGAAAAAGAAGTGGTTTCTGCTTACAAGCAAATTTGTTCAAACGCAAAAAAGGCCTTTCCAAGGGCAAAAATTGGCGGCGTAAGCGTGCAAAAAATGGTTCTTGGAAGCCTTGAATTAATTCTTGGAGCAAAAAAGGACTCAGTGTTTGGTTCAGTAATCCTTTTTGGAATGGGGGGAGTTACAACCGAGATACTTCAAGACAAAACTATTGGACTGCCCCCGCTAACTTCAACTCTTGCCAGAAACATGATAAAACGAACCAAGGTTTACAGGCTTTTGAAGGGATATCGTAAAAAGTTCAAAACAGATTTATCAGAACTCAAAAAGATTCTTGTTGTTTTCTCACAGTTTCTTGTGGACTTTCCAGAACTGCTCCTGACAACTCCTATTACAAACGTAAAACGTCGCCGTCTCGCCATTAGCACTGGGACACTTCTCACACCTGAAGC
>JASLNX010000036.1 GCA_030745815.1 archaeon | reverse complement strand
ATGAGCAAGAGTGTTCCTGACTCAGCAATTTTTATGACCGATTCAGTTGAAGATGTTGAACGAAAAATAAACAAGGCTTTTTGTCCAGAAAGGCAAATTGCAGAAAATCCAATTGTTGAGTATGCAGAGTTCCTGGTTTTTGAAAAGTTTAAGAAAATAAAAATTGAGCGGCCTGCAAAGTTCGGGGGCAATATGGAACTTGAGTCAATAAAGGAACTTCATGAAATGTATTCATCTGGGCAACTTCACCCAATGGATTTGAAGAAAGCTGTTGCAGGATATGTAAACAAAATGCTTACTCCTGTTAGAAAACACTTTTCAAAGGGAAAGCCCAAAAAGATTTTGGAAGAAGTAAAAGGCTTTGAAGTAACTAGATAATCCCTATTTGATCCCCCTTTACGTTATCTTTAAATACTTCAATAAATTACTATATAGCGAAGTGTTTGCATGAATTTAAATGTGTTAAAACCAAGGCAGGCAGTTGAAAGCGCTTTTGAAAAGCCCAATCCAGGGCTGGCAATTGCCCTTGTTTTTATTTCCTGTTTGGCCAGTCTTGCTATGCCAATTATTCTCGGAAGCCAAATAGATTTGGTTGGCTTTGCAATTAACACCGTTGTTTCGTCTTACCTTTCGTTCCTAGTACTTGCAGCGCTGATTTATATCGTAGCATTTGTTTTAAAGGGAAAAGATTCAGTTACCGGGCAATTTTCCGGGATTGTTTCCGCTCTTGGCCTTCTTTGGATTCCAATCCTTGTTGCAATTATAATTTCGCTTGTTCTAGCCCCAAGCATTCTTTCACCTGAAGTTTTAACTCTTGCAAAGGAATATCAAGCAGGCGAAATTGGAGCCTACGCCTTTGCAAGTGAAGTGGCCTTTATTGCAGAAGGCATTATGGGAACGGTTTACATATTTACGGTAGTTTTCCTGGTAATTGGCTTGTTTAACCTTTATTTACTTTACCGTATTATAAGCAAAATTTTTGACTTAAAAATTCTTGGAAATATCTTAGTAATGCTAGTAATTCTGTTCATTCTTGGATTTTTGCCAATTTGAATAAAATACCTAATTCAGTACTTTCCTTAAGGAGACCGAAAGCTTTAAATGCCAGTAATGCGAAAAGATATTACTTCAGAACGGCTTTAGGTGATTAATTTGAAGGTAAAATGCCCTGACTGCAAGTACAAGTTCGACATTGACAATAATGAATACGATGACGGAGATTATCTCAGTTGCCCAGATTGCAATCTTGAACTTGCAATTGAATTAGACGATTTTGGCAAACTAAAGGTAAAGACGTCCAAAGAAAAGGAACTAGATGAATTAGAAGAATTTGACGAATACTTTGAAGACTAGTTAAATTCTGTACTAGGCTCTGAATGATTTATGAGACAACATACTACTTTAAAAACCCTAATTGACTAAATAGTTTAGACACTTATAATTGTCTTTAATCAAATAGGTGTTTTCCTCACAAAAAACATCCTGAAAAGTACCCATGAAAAAGGGCACTGCCCTTTTTCTTTTTTTCTGCGCTAATTTTAATTGATGGCTAAAGCAAAACAGCGAGAACTAAAAAAAATCCGCCCCTTAGCGGCAGAGCACGCTAAAACAATGCAACTTCTTAATGGAGCTGAAGCCAGAGCCAGACACATTATTGCCACAGCAAAAGCCAACTGGCAGTTTGCAGGAAAGCTTGTAGTAGAAGTTAGGCAAGCAAATGCTTTTCTTAGGTCACATACGAAAAACACTTCAACTGCAGATCAGGCAAGAGAATTTTTGAACGCCGTATCAAAAATTAGAATAACGCGCAGACAATAAACTATTTGAAATGAGCGACTGCGTTCCTAAAAATCTTCATTCCTGCCCCTTCAACCGGAAGCTTTTCTCCCTTTCTCTTCAAAACTTCTTTTTGCTTTGTCCAGTCATCTTGTTGGGTAAAGAAAATGTTTCTCTCAGGATGAGGCATAAGTCCAAGAATTCTACCGGTTTCATTACAAATTCCAGCAATATCAAGCACTGAACCATTTGGATTAAACGGAAACTCCCCTTCAGCCAGGCCACTGCCCTTTGCATACTTAAAAACAACCTGGTCGTTTTCAACAAGCGCATCAAGAACTTCTTTTGACGCGGTGAATTTTCCTTCACCGTGGGCAACAGGCATTCTAATACCATCAATTCCTTTTGTAAAAACGCATTTTTTGGAAATTCCCTTCAACGAAACCCATCGGCACTCATAGCGTGCGGAATTGTTTGGCGCAAGGGCCACTGTTCGCTCCCCGTACTTCCCACCAGCCTCTGGCAAAAGCCCAAGGTTTGCAATAACCTGAAAGCCATTGCAAATTCCAATAATAAGTTTTTCCTGGTCAACAAACTCCATTAAATCCTGCCAAAGCAAGTTTCGCATTTTGTTAGCAAGAGCATTTCCAGAACCAGTGTCATCCCCATAGGAAAAACCACCAGGGAACGCAAAAATCTGAAAATCCTTTAACTGGCCTGGATTTTTGATTAGGTCGTTAACGTGAACAATTTTTGCGTCTGCCCCTGCCTTCTTAAACGAAAAAGCTGTTTCCTCATCACAGTTTACTCCGTAGCCAGTCAAAACAAGTGCATTAACCATTAGTAATCCCTCAATGTTTTCTTGTAAGCTTCTTCCAAATCTGAAATTTTCGCATCAACAATTCTTTCACCATTAAGTCCAACTATTTGCAAATTACCTTCAATTGCTTCCCCAATCAATGAAAACTCATTGCC
>JASLNX010000035.1 GCA_030745815.1 archaeon | reverse complement strand
AAGTTATGTTGGCTCAAAGGGTAAAGAGATTAAAAAAATGTATTTTTTCTATACTACATGCCCTAAGTGCGCTAAGGCTTATGGGAAGAATTATGTGGTTATTTTTGGGAAGGTTTAAGGAATGATTATGAAGGTTGAAAGGGGAGCAAGTCCAACTGAAAACGATTTGCTGTTCTACCCACACTACGCAACTCCAATTGTAATGAGAGTACCAGCAGAAGCAACAGATGAACAATTCAATGCGTTCTTTGAACTGGTTGAGTCAACACAACCGCGTGAAACAGGAGCCAACCTAAGCTTTTGGACAGGGGCAGGGCAATGCCTTGACTTTACTGGAATACCTGTATTTGAGAAGTTTAGCAACACACCAGACAGGGAAGGAACTTCAAACGACAACCTTGTTTCCTGGCAATTTGTTTACGCACTGGACTGGGAAAAGGTTGAAAGAGACGGAGAGGTTTTCTTAAAGACAAATATGTACAGCCCAATTAACGGGGCATACTTAATAAGAGGCGTTACCCCAGGACTTGGATTTATTAGTCCAGACAGTGCAATGGCTCAAAGCGTTGAACTGAAAGGAATTTCAGGAATGACCTACAACAGTAAGGACGCAGGTTCATCAGTTACAGAATTGAATGAATTGTTCTCACTTGTTAGATCAGAACAAGTTTGTGTTACTGACTCAGGCTCAAAAACCATGTTCTGGTGGAATCCAAAAGCCCTCTATGATGCAGAAGGAGAATACACAAGCATGAATACATTTGAATCAGGGCTTATTGCTGGCCAAAGCTGCCTGGGTTACAGCGGCTAAATTGGAACAGGAAAACTATTTTAAAGCAGTAAATGCATTATGTAATGCATGATTGATCTGCCCTTATTGTTCTTTGTATTTGAGTTCTTTGGCGACATGATTTTTGTAATAAAGATTTTTGTACTGCTTACAATAATTTCGTTTATAATGAACCACTTGGGAAAAGGCCCTCTTGCAATAGTACTTGTAATTGGATTTTCATACTTTATGCTATTTTCACCGTTTTCATGGTTTTTTGAGATAACCTATATTTTAATGATGCTCTTACTAATGGGTGCGGCTGGAATCCTGATTGACTTCTTCTTCGTTGGAGGAGGTTCAGGTGGCGGCGAACCAAGCCCTGTAAGCAGTGGAGCAGATTTGGCCAAAAGAACAGCCATGGCTCACAAAGCAGGGGCTGCTGGAATGGTACAGCGATTTAGGGGAAGATGAAGATGAATCAGAACGGAAACATGATAGTAATCATTCTTCTTGCCTTTGTTGTACTTGCATTAATTCCACCATTAATAATGACCGTTTTTCCAATTGCAGACATAATAATGCGAATAATTCTTGCATTAATAATTTTTATAACTGTTAGAGGATACATTGGAGACGGGCCACTTTCTTTAATAATTTCCGGAATTTTAATTTACTTCCTTGTAATAAAGTGGGCCCTGTTTACGGCCTCAGCTTACATTTTCCTATACTTCCTGCTAAGCTTTTCCTTCCTGTCAGTAATTGTTTGGGGAATTGGCATGAAT
>JASLNX010000034.1 GCA_030745815.1 archaeon | reverse complement strand
ACGGAAATGTTTACAGTGTTGATTGGAATACTTTTAATTTTGGAAACGGAAGGCACCAAATTAAGGCAGTTGTAAAGGATAACGCTGACAATGCTGTTGAGGTGTCTGGCGGAGCAATTTTGTTAAATACATTATACCAAGAAGGAGACGCCAATTCTGCAATTTCTCAAGCAAATGCCGCAAGAACCACTGCAATAGATTTCATAAACTCTTTAAAGAAGAAGAATGTTATTTCAGATGTTCTTACTGCAAGACTTGCTGAGGCCGATAGTAATCTTTCAAAGGCTGAAGAGTTTTATGACGAAGGCGGCAATGCATACACTGATTCAAGACAGTTTGCAGTCAAGGCTCAGGGCCTTTTTGAATCAATTGAGAGTATTTTGGTAATTGAAGAGACTAGCTCTTTAGAGTTTGATTACAACCCAGAACAGGTCCCAATTCTTTTAAACGCTTCTCAATTGGATAAGGCCCTTGTTCAAGATGCAACAATTACCATTGGAGCGGCTTCACCGCAGAGAACTCTTGAGATTACCAAGGTTTTGGATGGAAACACAACAACTTTTAGGGCAAATATGGTTGTGCGTTTTAATTTTCCACTGCAGTTCCTTTTGGACAACAATATTGGGTCAGCAAAAATTATAGAATTTGTTCCAAAGGAGTTTACGCCAACTGCTTCAGACATTTTTAGCTTTTATGAATTTGATGTAATGCAGGCCGATCCAATAATTGAATTTACTATAGACGAGAACACCATTTCTTCTGGGGAAATTTCATATGGTTTGAATAAGGATTTGACGCAAGAGGAAGTAGATGCCTTGACGGCTAACAATGTTGTGAACAAATATCCAACTCCGCCTGTATTTTTGAGTGGGTCTTCCGCAGCTCTTCCAACTGGCTTTGTTATTCCAGGCCTTGATCTTGTTGGCTTTGAATCGTTGCAGGGCCTTGCAGTAATCGCAGTTGGCATTATTGTGGGCATTATTATAATCGCCATAGCATTGTTTGTATTCCTTTCGTACCGGAAGAAAAAGCCGTCGAAGAAGCGAGACCTCAGCGTTTTTAAGTAGTTTTTGAAAGCGCGTTTTTAACTATTTTGTATTAATTGGTTGCTATGACGGATGAAGTTTTTTGGGCAGAAAAAATTGCGAAGCAAATAATAGAACGTGATAGTTTCCGTTTTAAGAAGAGCCCAATTCCAAAAATTGATTCTTGGACTGTTAAGAGCAGCAGTTCTCTTTCAGGGGTTTTACATATTGGAAGGCTTTCTGACTTAATTAGGAGCGAGGCAGTTAGCATTGCTCTGGAAAAACAGGGCTTTAAGCAGAAGTTTATTTACGTTACTGAGGATATGGACCCCTTAAGAAAAGTTCCGGCTGGAGTTCCAAAGAGCTTTGAACAGCACATAGGAATGCCTGTTAGCGATGTCCCAGATCCGTTTGGCTGCCATAAGTCTTATGCAGAGCACTTTATTTCAGCATTTTTTGATGTACTTGACGATTTTCTTTTCCTTAAACCAAAGATTTTATCGATGAGAGCAGAGTATGCAAAGGGCAATTTCAATGACAGTATTAAGGTGTTACTTAAAAATGCTGAAAGTGTAAGACAGATAATTGAATCAAAGCAGGATTCAGATCTTCCTGTACAGTGGTCTCCGTGGAAGCCAATTTGTGAAAAGTGCGGGAAACTGCAAACAACTACTATTACAAATGTTGATGGGTTAAAGGTAGAGTATAAATGCCAGGATTATTCTTTTGAAAAGTTTACTGCGAAGGGCTGTGGATTCGAAGGGCAGTCAAATCTCAGTAAGGGCATTGGAAAGCTGGTATGGAAAAGTGAGTGGGCTGCGCAGTGGAAACTTTGGAATGTTTGCAGTGAGGGTGCTGGAAAAGAGTATGAAGCAAAAAACAGCGCTTTTTGGGTTAATGCTGAAATTTGTGAAAAGGTTTTAGATTTCCCAATGCCTGTGCCAATTTTTTATGAGCACATAATGATTGACGGCAAAAAAATGAGTGCGTCTGTTGGAAATGTAGTTTATCCAAAAGAGTGGAAGGAGGTTTCTCGACCTGAAACTTTGAAGTATCTTTATATGAAAAGAATAATGAAGGCAAGAAGTTTTTCCTGGGGAGATATTTTGGACTTGGAGCTTGAACTTGATCGCGCAATTGAGAAAGGAAGTAACAAGCTTGTGGAGTATTCAAAAATTAAGGGCAGAGATCTTGTCAGAGTGCCGGTTGACTACTCAACTATTGCATCGCTTGCGCCGATTTTTAAAACCGATGAAGGCCTTTTTGAAAAGCTTTTGG
>JASLNX010000033.1 GCA_030745815.1 archaeon | reverse complement strand
ACAGTTTACTTATCAACACTTGGAGAAAATGGACTAAAAGAAACTGCAAAGCAAAACAATGAAAGTGCAAAGTATTTGGCCGAAAAACTTGAAGGACTAGGATTTGAATTGCCGTTTGGAAAAGATTTCTTCAACGAGTTTGTTGCAAAAAAACAGGGAATGAAAGGAATTCATGCTGCGCTTTCAAAAAAAGAAATTGTTTTTGGGTACCCTCTTGAAATGGAGTTTCCTGAAATGACTGACTGTGTACTTTTAGCAGTAACCGAAATGAATTCAAAGCAGGAAATTGACGCACTGGTTTTGGAACTGGAGGGACTACTTTGAAACTAGTGTTTGACAAGGGAATGAACCTAAGTGAGGTTGAAGTAATAAGACACTACACGTTACTTAGCAGACGAAACTTTGGAGTAGACTTAGGGTTTTACCCCCTTGGAAGCTGTACAATGAAATACAATCCAAAAATAAACGAGGAAATGGCAAAACTTGAAGGCTTTTCACTAATTCACCCGCTTCAGCCAGAGTCAACAGTTCAAGGGGCACTGCAATTAATGTTTGAACTGGAAAAAATGCTCTCTGAAATATGCGGTTTTGAAAGGTTTAGTTTGCAACCAGCGGCAGGAGCGCATGGTGAACTAACAGGCATTATGATAATTCAAGCATACTTTAAGAAAAAAGGTGAAACGCGAACAAAGATTCTTGTACCAGACTCAGCGCACGGAACAAACCCTGCAAGCGTTTCAATGTGCGGTTTTGAATCGGTCGAAATAAAATCTGATAAAGACGGAAACATTGATTTGGAAGATTTAAAGGAAAAGATTGGAGAAGACGTTGCAGGAATAATGATTACAAACCCCAACACCCTTGGACTCTTTGATAGCAACATTGAACAAGTTTGCAAAATTGTGCACGATAAAGGAGGCCTTGTTTACGGCGACGGGGCAAACATGAATGCAATGCTGGGGATCTGCAAACCGTGCGAACTTGGAATTGACGTAATGCACTTGAATTTACACAAATCATTTGCAACACCGCACGGCGGCGGAGGACCTGGAAGCGGCCCGGTTGGCGTTGTTGAAAAACTTGTTGAATTTTTACCAGGACCACTAGTTGAAAAAGACGGGGAGAAATATAAATTCGGAGAAATTAGTGAAAACAGTATTGGAAAAGTTCGCTCTTTCTACGGCAACTTTGGGGTGATGGTAAAAGCGTTTACTTACCTAAAAGCAATCGGCAACGCCGGGTGCAAAGAGGTCGCAGAGATTGCGGTTCTAAATGCAAATTATTTAAAGGAAAAATTGAAAGGGCATTTCAAGCTTCCGTTTGATCGGGTGTGCCAGCACGAATTTGTTTTATCAGACGAAGGCATGCCAAACGAAGTAAGAACAAATGATATTGCAAAGAGGCTAATGGATTACGGTTTTCATCCGCCAACAGTTTATTTTCCACTAATTGTAAAGGGCGCAATAATGATTGAGCCAACAGAAACTGAAACTAAGGAAACACTGGACAGCTTTGTTGAAGCTATGCTTAAAATAAAAAAAGAGGTAGAGGAAAATCCCGAACTTGTTAAGGGAGCACCAAACTCAATGCCAGTAAAAAGACTTGATGCAGTAAAAGCTGCAAGGGAGCCTGATTTAAGATGGAAAAAACCCTAAGAAAACCCTTGTGGCTTAAGTCAGAAATTTTATCTGGTGGAAAAAGTACCTTAGTTGTTTCAAAGCTAAGAAGCAGTACACTAAACACTGTCTGCGAGGAAGCAAAATGCCCCAACAGAGGAGAATGTTGGAGGCACGGAACCGCAACCTTTATTCTAATGGGAAATGTTTGCACACGCAATTGCCTTTTTTGCTCAATTCAAAGTGGAAGAACAGGGCAAGAACTTGATTTACAAGAACCAAAGAACGTTACGCAGGCAGCAAAAGAAATGGGCCTGAAATATGTTGTTCTTACATCTGTTGACAGGGATGATTTGGAAGACTTGGGAGCAGGACACTTTGCAGAATGTATTAAGGAAGTGAAGAAGAGTGGCGCAAGAGTTGAGGCGCTTATTCCAGATTTTCAGGGAAGAAAAGATTGTTTGGAAAAAATTGTGCGCGCAAAACCAAATGTGATAGGGCACAATATTGAAGTAGTTGAAAGGCTGCAGGGAATTGCAAGAGATCCAAGGGCAAGCTACAAACAAAGCATTAAACTTCTACATAATATTAAAGCTTTTAATCCAGAAATTAAAACCAAAAGCAGCATAATGCTTGGCCTGGGGGAAACAAGAGAAGAGGTTTTGCAGGTAATGGATGATTTAAGAGAGGTTGAATGCGACTTTTTAACCCTTGGGCAGTACCTTCAGGCTTCAAAGAAAAACCTTTTGGTTCATGAATATATTGAGCCAGAGGTTTTTGAGGAATTGAAAAAAGCCGGGCTTGAAAAGGGGTTTGGATTTGTGGCTTCAGGGCCACTTGTAAGAAGTAGTTTTAAGGCAGGTGAATTTTTTGAAGGGAAACGCGATTTATAAGGTTCCAGATGGAAAGCTTTTGAGGCTAAGCCTTGAACTGAGTGGAGATAAAATTTCTGCAATCCAGATTAGGGGCGATTTTTTTATGCACCCGGAGGAAGGGGTTGAAAAAATTGAACAGGCCTTAATTGGAGTGGCCGTTGACAAGGACATTACAAAAGCTGTTGACAAGGCAGTTGCAGAGAACTCTATTGAAATGTTTGGGCTTGACAGCAAAGCAGTCTTTGAGGCTGTAAAAATGGCTGCGGGGAATGCAAAATGACTGAATTCAGACTTCTTGAAACAGGCTTTTTAGATGCCTTCACAAATATGGCAATTGATGAAGCAGTAATGCAGCTTCATAAAAAAGGAGATCTACCAACAGTAAGATTTTACGGATGGAAACCGCACGCAGTTAGCATTGGATATTTTCAAGGAATTGAAGAAGAGATTAATTTAGAGCGCGCTAAAGAACTTGACGTGGATGTTGTTAGGCGAATTACCGGCGGCGGGGCCGTTTTCCACGAACACGAGTTAACCTACAGCTTTGTATGCAGCGAGGAAAGTAAGGTTGTTCCAAAAAACGTTCTTGAAAGCTACAACAAGATTTGTTCAGGAATAGTAAACGGCTTGGAAAATCTTAAGGTTGAAAGCGGTTTTGCTCCACTAAACGATATTATTGTAAACGGAAAAAAGATTAGCGGCAACGCGCAGACAAGAAGACTTGGAAATGTATTACAGCACGGCACTCTTCTCTTGGAAGTAAGCGTTGACAAAATGTTTTCGCTTCTTAAGGTTCCTGACGAAAAAATGCGGGGAAAAATTGTACAAAGTGTTAAGAAAAGGGTTACCTCGCTTGAGCTTGAGACCATGAGAGAGCACAGCTTCCTTGACGTTGCAAACGCAATGCAAACTGGTTTTGAAAAAACCTTTGACGCAAAACTTGTTCTAAGCGAGCTGACAAGTGAAGAAAAAAAGCTGGCTGAAACCCTGCGAGAGAAATTTGCTGGAAAAGACTGGAACTTCAAGCGATAGAAACAAGTTTACTGATTCTCTGCCGCTTTTACCGTATTCTCAATCAAACAGGCAATGGTCATTGGGCCTGCGCCGCCTGGAACAGGAGTAATTGCAGATGCGATTTCTTTAACTGAATCAAATTCAACGTCTCCAACAACCTTTTTACCCACTCTTGCAATTCCTGCGTCAATTACAATTGCCCCTTCTTTAACCATTTCCTTTTTTATTAAGCCAGGAATTCCTGTTGCAGTAATTAATACATCTGCATTTTTGGTGAATTCCGAAAGATTCTTTGTAAACTGGTGGCAAACTGAAACCGTTGCATTTTTGTTAAGTAAAAGCATTGTAAGCGGCCTGCCAACCACAATGCTGTGGTTCACAATGCAACAGTTTTTTCCCTTGAGTTCAGTTCCAGTTGATTCAATCATTTTAATTATTCCAGATGCCGTGCAAGAAATCATTTCCTCAACTCCAATCGCTAACTTTCCCAAATTTTCAGCAGAAAATCCATCAACATCCTTTGCAGGAGAAACCGCTTCAAGGACTGTGTTTCTGTCAAAGTTTTTGGGCAGTGGAAGCTGTACAAGAATTCCGTTAACAGACTTGTCACTGTTAAGCTCTTTTACCTGGGCAACTACTTCTTCTTGCGAAACGCTTTCGCAGAACGAGTAAAGTTTTGACTGGACCCCAACTTTTTCACAGGCCTGCCTTTTCTTTTCAACGTAAAGCTGTGAAGCAGGGCTGTTGCCAACCAGAACAACTGCAAGAACTGGCTTTTGCTTGAGCTTGGAAACCCTTTTCCCAACCTTGGCTAGAATTTCCTCACTAAGCTTTTTTCCATCAATTAGCTTTGCAGGCATAAATAATCTTTAGCCTGTATTTATTTATAAAATGGAAACCCAGCACAAAATTCCTTAACTTTGCCCTTAATTTCCTTAAGCTTCGCTTCATTACCAGCATTATCAAGAGCCTGAACCATAAAGTTTGCAACTTCCTTCATTTCAGATTCCTTCATTCCACGCGTTGCAAGAACCGGAGTTCCAATCCTAATTCCTGAAGGATCCCAAGGACTTCTTTTATCAAACGGAATTGTGTTCTTGTTACAGTAAATTCCTGCAAGTTCAAGCGCGCGCTCGGCCTTCTTTCCGGGTAAGTCCTTGCTGCTAAGGGTATCAACAAGCATTAAGTGATTGTCAGTCCCGTTGGTAACAAGTCTTAAACCCTGGGCCATTAATTCTTCAGCCATTGCCTTTGAGTTCTTAACAATCTGCTTGGCGTAATCTTTAAAGTCCGGTTCAAGAGCCTCTTTGAAGGCAACTGCCTTTCCTGCAATAGTGTGCGCGTGCGGGCCGCCCTGCAAACCTGGAAAAACTGCCTTGTCAATTTTTTCAGCAAACTCTTCCTTGCACATTATAACAGCCCCCCTTGGACCCCTTAAAGTCTTGTGAGTTGTAGTTGTAACAATGTCAAAGTATGGAACAGGATTTTCGTGAACGCCTCCAGCGCACAGGCCTGCAATGTGAGCAATGTCAGCCATACAAATTGCCCCAACTTCGTCACAAATTTCCCTAAAGCGCTTGAAATCTATATTGCGAGGATATGCCGTGTAACCGCTTAGAATAAGCTTTGGTTTAACCTCTTTCGCCTGCTTTAAAATTGCATCATAATCAAGCAATTCGGTTTCCTTATCCAAACCATACTGCACACTGTGATATAACTTACCGGAAAAATTCACTGGGTGCCCGTGCGAGAGATGCCCGCCTTCAGTAAGCTTTAATCCCATAAATGTGTCGCCAATTTCCATTGTTGCAAAGTAGGCAGCCATATTAGCAGGACTTCCGCTTAGAGACTGAACGTTTGCGTGCTCGGCTCCAAACAGCTTTTTTAACCTGTCAATCGCAAGGTTTTCAATAATGTCAATTACTTCGTTTCCACCGTAATACCTTTTTCCAGGATAGCCTTCAGAGTACTTGTTGTTTGGAACAGATCCCATTGCTTCAAGAACGCCTTGGCTCACAAGGTTTTCGCTTGGAATTAATTCAATTCCATCCATTTGCCTTTCTTTTTCGGCAACAATTGCGTCAAAAATTGGTTTATCATTTTCCTTCAAAAATTCAAGATGCATTTCGTACTTTGCTTCCATTCCCAAAAACCCCCAAAAAACAATAATAAGAAATGACTCTTAAGAAATTAAAAAGGTATTGGTGGAGGCGGCAATTTACTTGGCATTTATTATATCCATACGGGCCATCTGTACCGCATGCAAATGTGACCCCATTGCTTTTCGAAAGCGCTCTGTAGACGCAAAACCAACCTCTTTAGCAAGTAGGTCACGCATTTGCTCTTTTACAAGCTGTTTTCTAGGCGCAATACTACTCATGGCCAGCTGTTGCATCGCATTTGGAGATTGAAGATTACTCAATTTCAACAACCGATACTGCAATTCACCCAATTTTTTGGCGCGATAAATCATCTTAGAATAGAATTTCCTGTTTGACTTACTAGTAATACCAATTTCGTGTAGCGAAGCGTTTACCGCAATTCTGAAATTTCCCACTATGCGCCTTTGCGTAATAGACTTTGGAGGTTTAGTAGAAGCAGAGGAAGATCTAACTACAATCTTGTTAAACCTGGCTTCGTCCGCAAGAAGGTTGCGTTCCCTGTGCTGATAAGGCCTTTTTTGTGGTGGCATACATATAACAGCGCTGCCTTCAAATAAAAAAGTTTTGGCTTGGCCAATTGCCAAATTTTATTTCCCGCGCAGCCACTTTACACCCAAATAGCAAAACGGGGTGTCAATTATGGCAAACAGTACCTTAATCAGCCAGTAGGGAATAATTAGCGCAAAAACGTATTCCACCGTAAACTTTGGCGAAATTGCGTAAAATGCAAGAAACATAAAAAGTGTTGTGTCAATAAACTGCGAAACAATTGTTGAAGCATTGTTCCTAAGCCACAAAGACTTTCCATTGGTTTTTTTCTTCCAAAAATTAAAAGCCCAAACATCGTGCATTTGAGAAAAGAAGAACCCAACAATTGACGCAGCAAAAATTCTAAGAGTGGTTCCAAAAATGTTTGAATATTCAGCTCCCGAAATAAAACTTCTTTCAGCTGTTGGAAGCAAAACCGCGATTGCAGTAATTATTAAAACAAAAACCAAGGTAATAAGGGCAATGTAAACAAACTGCTTTGCCTTTGCGCTCCCGTGGACCTCTTCAATAATATCAGTTATAAGAAAAAGAACTGGGAAAACTAAAATTCCAACGCTTGCCTCAAAAAAACCAAAAGAAGCAATCTTTAAGCTAATAAGATTTGCAGTAACAAGACTTGCAACAAAAAGCCCGAGAAGAAAATTTGTCTTCTGCTCGATAGAAAAATTAAGGTTCATAAAAGAAAACAACGCTCAAACAATTAAAAATGTTACGCTACTTGGAAAAGAGTTGCTCTGCTTCCCCGACAACAAAGCAGGAACCGCACACAAGAACCATCCCGCCAGCCCCTGCCTCAGAAATTGCCTTCTCTACCGCAGAACCAACGCCCAAAACAACCTCACACTCCTTTCCAAGACCCTCAAATTCGCGCGAAATCTCGACAGCAGGCAAAGCATGGTAACTCGCCTCACAAGCAATCACTTTTAACGCAACTGGCGAAAGATTTGCTGCAATGGCCGAAATATTCTTACCAGAACTCACCCCAATAACTAAAACTGCCTTCTTTTCAGGGAACGCTTCTTGAAAGGACTTTGTAAGAACAAAGGCCCCGCTTGGATTGTGACAGCAGTCAAGTAAAACTGTTGGATTCTTTTGAACCACTTCAAAGCGACCAGGCCACATAACAGACGAAAGGCCTTTGGAAACCGCGTCCTCATCAATTTCAACGCCCTGCTTTCGCAGCACGTCAACAACAGCAAGAGCGGTAGCAGCATTCCACCTTTGAAAAGAACCCTGCAAACCCAACGTCCCTTCAAACGGCTTGTTTACAATTGAAAGCGGCGCGTTTTTTTCCTTGCAAACTTTTCGAATAACGCGAAGAACAGGTTCCTTCCACTCAGCAGTTACAACCGGAACTCCCGGCTTTACAATTCCTGCTTTTTCCCCTGCAATCTTTTCAACGGTTTTTCCAAGAAACTCCTCGTGCTCTTTCTCAATATTTGTAATAACACTAACTTCAGGCGTTACAACATTGGTTGCGTCCAAGCGCCCGCCCAATCCAACCTCAACAACTGCAATGTCAACTTCCAAATTTGCAAAGTGTTGAAATGCAAGGGCTGTAACAAACTCAAAGTGAGTAAGCTTAATTCCTTGGTTTTCCTTAGACTGCTTAAGCTCGCTCACTAGTTTAACCAACTCAGAATCAGAAATCTGTTCCCCGTTAACCTGAATTCGTTCATTTACCTTTACAAGATGAGGGCTGGTATAAAGCCCTGTCTTAAGGCCTGCCGCACGAAGAATGCTTGCAAGAATTGCCGCAGTTGAGCCCTTGCCGTTTGTACCAGCAATGTGAATTACCTTAAATTTAGCCTCGGGCCTCCCAATGGCCTGAAGAAAGCCCTTAACCCTGTCCAATCCAAGAACAATCCCAAGCGATTCAAGACTATCAAGATATTTGAAAGATTTAGCCATATCCATACGAATTCCTTACCTTAGCAATAGTTTTAAATGTATTAGAGCTTAAAACTAATAGGGGCGATTTATTGGAACAGGTTTTAGTGATTTTTGGATCTGAAAGCGACGCTACTGTTTACAACCCAATTCTTAGCGGCCTAAGAGAAAAAGGGGTTAAAACAGAACTTAGAATTTGCTCGGCGCACCGAACTCCTGAAAAACTTCAGCACATTATAAAAGAAACCAGCGCAGACCTAATTATTGCAGGCGCAGGCCTTTCAGCGGCCCTGCCCGGAGTTATTGCCTCGCACTCAATAAAACCAGTTATTGGTGTGCCGGTTGACGGAAACTACGGCGGCCTAGATGCACTGCTTTCAATTCACCAAATGCCAGGCGGAATGCCGGTTCTTGGAACAGGCGTAAACAGTGTTGAAGAAACCTGTGAAGCGGTTGCAATTGCCCTCAAAAAGCACAAGAGTGTAAAGATTCTAAACCGGCTGGGCGAAAACAATAGCTTAACAAAAAGAATTTACAGCGGGGTAAGCATTTTAGAAGAACTTGGCGTGGGATTTTCAATAGTGGAAGACATTGGCCTAAAGTTTGATGTGGAAAACGAAATTTTGATAAACCTGCATGAATTTGGCCAATCCCTAATTGAAAGAGAGGGGGCCCTTATAATTAATGTTCCAATCTTAAAAGATTCAACACCAAGTGACTCAATAAAGCTGCTGGAAGAAAGTAAAACCGGGCTATGGGTTGGCTTAAACAGAGTTGACAACGCCTGCCTTGGAGCAGTGCAATTATTGAACATTGGATTCTCTGGCTTTTCAAGAAAGATTGGAGTGTTTAGAGAAAAACAGAAGCAGAAAGTATTAGAATCAGATGAAAGAGAAAGAAAAAAATAGGGTGGTTTAATGGGAAGTGTAAAAGATTTAACTGTAAGTAAGGAAGCAAACGAAAACGAAACAGGAGTCGGAGTTTTTAAGTTTACCGACGATTACTCAGTATTTGATTTTGGAAAAATGCCTGACACAATCCCAAACAAGGGAGAAGCACTTTGCAGGCTTGCCGCATTCAACTTCAAAGAGCTTGAAAAGCTTGGGGTAAAAAGCCACTTCAGAAAGCTTGTTTCAGGAGACGAAATGGAAGTTGATTTGGTTCGCGTTCTCTTTCCTCAAAAAGGAGAACTAAAAGAGGGAATGGGAAACTACCTAGTGCCCCTGGAAGTAATTTTTAGAAACTCTCTTCCAACAGGAAGCAGTGTCTTTAAAAGAATTGCAAAGGGCCAAACAACAATTGAACAACTTGGCTTGGACAAAATGCCTGAACCAGGGGAAAAACTTGAAAAGCCAATAATGGATGTTAGCACAAAGCTTGAGCCAACAGACCGCTACCTAACCTGGGAAGAGGCAAAAGAAATTTCAAAGCTTTCAGAAGAAGAAATTAACGGATTAAAGGAAGCTGCCCTTAAAATAAACAATTTTTTAACAGAAAAAGCAGCTTCAATTGGAATAGAGCACGCTGATGGAAAAGTAGAATTTGGACTCAGTCCACAAAGGGAACTAATCTTAGTTGACGTATGCG
>JASLNX010000032.1 GCA_030745815.1 archaeon | reverse complement strand
TTTGGGAAATACTTTGTTTCCTTTGCTAATAGATTATTCCAAAGAGTTTTTAAGGGAGTTGCGACGGGGCGCAACGCAGCAGATTTAAATAAGTTGCAAAACAATATTTCTTAATGGGCATAAAAAGATTACTCAAAGCCTTGTCGCCGGCAAGAAGAATTAAGGCTTTAGTGCCAAGATTTGGCAGGAAAAGAAGATTGAGTGACAAGGGATTTAAAGCGGCCGAAAAGTGGGTTAAGGGCGAAAAACCTGTTTTTACAAGTGTTGGATCTTTGAATCTTGGCGTAACAGCATGCAAAAAAATACACGGAAAATTAAAATGGAATATTGAAAGGATTGAAAAAAACGATCATTTGAATTTAAGGGAGCAAGTAATTGCAATAAAACCCTTTTTAGAACGTGAATTGAAATACTCACGAGATGAAAAAACAAAAAGTCTTCTTGAAACAGCTATTGCCAATATAACTGATATCTTAAGCCGTGGGAAAAAAAGTAAGTTCTTAAAACCAGGCAGCCCACTTGGGGACCTTCACCCGTATGAGAATCCTCTTCAAAATCAGCCATCAAGCCGGAGGCCCTAGTTGCCCAGACTTGTCTTATACATAATTTGTTGGGGTCGCTCTTTCTTTTGAAAATAACCAGTTCTAAGCAGTATTTAGAAATTCTGTGGGCCAAAAGCCAAATAGCTTTAAAAAAACAAGCACCGCAATAGTATTGGAGGAATAAAATTGGTTCAAATTAGCGCTTCATTTAATCCGTTCAGATTAAAACTTTCTAATCGGGCCCCAGTAACCCTTCAACTTGACGTTGGAAACAATTCTGACGAAACACAAATTATTTCAATACACATTATCCTTGGAAGGCAACTTAGTTTTGAAAAAGGCGGTTACAAAACA
Organism: archaeon; assembly: GCA_030745815.1. GTDB lineage: Archaea > Iainarchaeota > Iainarchaeia > Iainarchaeales > JAFCCZ01. The sequence continues at coordinate 4,995 of JASLNX010000032.1, read as the reverse complement.
GAGGAAACAATTAGGCTTCCAAAACTTGCCGCAGGCGAAAAGAAAAGATACTATTACGAAGTTTATCCAAAGGCTGCAACAAGACTTGAAGAACAGCCTGTTCAAATTAAGGTTTTGGAACACTACAGAGACTTTAACTACGTTAAAAACGAGTTCACCAAAACACTTGGGTTGAAAGTAGAGAACTAGGAAAGCTCTTTCTTGTCAAGTTCCAGTAAATGAATTTTTTCCTTGAACTCAAACAACTTCTTTTTGAAATCCTGCTCTGAGATCTTCTTATTGTAAAGCTCGTCTTCAATATCTGAAATCTTTGAACGCAGTTCCAAAATCTTCCCATCCATCTTTCTAACGTCTGCAACAGTTTGTGGAGTAATCTTTTTCTTCTTCTTAAGAGGATGCCTTAAACCGCTCAACAAATACTTAAAGGAAAAATAAATCCCCTGCGGAATTCCACCCAAGTCAAGCCAACTCTTCTTTCCAACATTCTTTAACGCAGTTTCGTTCTTTGCGATTAAAGTTTCAAGATACTGCTTTCTTTCCTCTAAATCCTTTTTCTTTTCGCCGGTTGCCGCCTCAATTAGTGAATAGGCTTTTTGTCGCATAGAAATGAGTTCTGCATGCTTTTTCTTAATTGAATTAACATGCCTGAATCTAATCATAAAGAAAAGCGCTAAAAGTAAGAGTAAAGCAAGCACTACAAGCTCTATCGCAAGTAAGGTTAATAGGCCGGAAATGGCAAAATCCGGTAAAAACGCAACAGCAATTAATTCAGGAAAAGACATTTTTAATTCACCAACCAATATAAGAGGAATTAATTCATATTTAAGAGTTAGTGAAGGAAAAAAAAAGCAGGCCAAAGGCATGCTCATGTTTAAATTAAACAATGTTATAGAAATCTATGAGAACGAGCATGGCGCAAAAAAAAATATTCCTAACATTTGATGACGGCCCTGGTCCAAAAACCGTGGATTTGGCAGAGTTGCTAAATAAGCTTGGTATAAAAGCAACTTTCTTTATGGTGGGCTTAAACATACAAACAATGCCAGGGGCCGTGAAACGGGTTGCCGAGCTGGGACACGAAATTGGGGTGCACGCTTTTCGCCACGAGTTCCTGCCAAAACTAAATATGCGGCAAACGGTTTACGAAATAGGGGCAACCGCCAACTTAATTGAGCAAATAACCGGGAAAAAACCAACTGTGTTCAGGGCAGCGTATGGGCGACTTTCCTCAAAAGCACTTGCAGTATTGGAAAAACTTGGATTAAAACATGTGGACTGGAGCTATGACACCAAAGACTGGAAAAAAGCAGAAGAATTGAGAATACTGGACCCAAAAGAGATTATTAAAAAAGCAAAAGCAGGCGATGTAATACTGTTCCACGACGGGGCAGTTGGCAGAGACATGCCGTATGCCGGGAAAAGGGGACAAAATCTTTTAAGGGCACTTCCCACCGTTGTGAATGGACTAAGGACAAAGGGCTTTGAGTTTGAGCCCATTGAAAAACAGTTCCAAAAAGGGCAGAGATTTAAATACAGAATTAGGACAAGATTAAAGGAATTGCGAGCCAAATTTAACGCACGCAAAGAAAAGAAGAAGAAACCACCCAGGAAAAAACACAAGTAACTGCTACATAACTTTCTTATTTTAACGCTTTTTTGCTTACTTTGGTTTAGCCCCTAGCTCCCTTTTTTGCTCTAACACTCTTAATTATTTTTTCAATGTCAACTCCTTTTCGTTCCAACTGTTTTGCAAACTGTTGCATTGAACGGTGCTGTGGTCCGGCCACAGGATATGCTTTCTTATCGCGATCAATCTTTTTTTGCCAACCAGGAAGTGTGTCACCCAAAGCGCGGGTGTCAGCAAGAGCTAGGATTTTCTCCTCAATTGAAAAGTATTTTCTTGCAGTGCGAGCCCCAATAGGGTAACCGTGCTTTCCAATTGCCCGCGCAATTTCGTGGTATCCTTTTCTAGCAAGAACTTGAGCAGCATAGCGAGCGTGCTCGTAGGAACTGGTTTTTCCAACCTCTTGCCACTTCCTTCCGCTCTTTCGCCCGTAAACAAGAACCAAGTCGTGCAAGCGAGCCATTCGATCAACCATTTTTGGGTTAACATCAAAACCTGCTTTAACTGCAGCCTCGGCAACGGCAACAGCAAACAGCCTAACTGTTTCAACGTGCCTGTCAAGAGCAGGGTCAGAAAAGAATTTCCTGCGAATTGCCTTAACCTCTGCAATGGTCGGAATCTTCTTACGTTTCTTGCCCTCGGTCTTTGCAGCAGAATCAGCCTTTCTCAAAAACTTCTTGAATGCCATATAAGTAGTGTGTAAATGGAATATTTAAATTTTTTTAACGAGTTTTTGCTGGCTTTGATTTGGCCCTGGCCTTCTTTTCTCTAGCCAGTTTTGATGATTTAGAGTGGGGACTAAGTTCAGCTATAAGCTGATCAAAACTCATTTTGCTAAACTCTTCCCGGCTCCCATGCGGGTCAGCACTTGAGGTTAACGTGTCAGACAAAAAGAGGGAGAAGGTGTCCTTCAACTTCTTAATTTCAGGAGATTCCTTTTTAGGCATTGGAAGTAGTAGTAACCCGCAGTATATATTTGTTATTACTGAACGTATTGCTTTGCAATACTCGAATACAACGAGTTATCAGTCTTAATATATTCTTCAGTTATCCTCTTAATTAAGCGGTGTGATTTGTAGAGCCAGAGGTGAATAAGATAAGCGTCTTCGGGCACTTCGTTTTCTTGGAATATATTTTTCCCTTCCTTCCATGAGTAAGAGTAAAAATAACTCTTAGGTAGAATTCTACAATCAAACTCCCTATTTTTGATACAGGTGTTTACCAAAAAAACAAGTGCTGAGATATCGTGCTTGTTTTTAGCAAAACAGGATTGATCCAAACGATGAATCAAACCAAGCAGGGGGCGTGTAAGTGGGACTTTCGGCAACAAAACCTTGCTAATTAGGAGAGGGGCCGAAGCCGTCCTTGCAAATTCTCCAGGCCCCTGTATGCCGGCCAGAAACTCATCCAAACACGCCCTCATAAAAGGGGTACCTTTAACCGTGCCAATAACAGCGTTATTAACTAGTGATTTAGGGGGCACGTAGTGCTGAATGCCGACAAAGGCTGTTTCGTTAAGCAATGGTTCAAAATCCTTAAGCACCATAATGTCAAAATCCAAATATACTCCGCCATAACAGTATAGTGCAAGATATCTGAAAAGGTCGCTTCTCTGCGAAATAAAATCTGACTTTTCTAAAAAGTTTTTGAAATCCTGCCTTTCTAAACCGGCTTTCTCAAACAAAACATCAAAATCGAGCTTGCGAAGCTTTACCTTATCTAGTTTCTTTAGCTTCTGCCAATATTTGCTCTTTGACTCATTCTCATAGTAAATTTCACAGCTTTCAACTTTGTTTGTTTCCAAAAGCGATAGAACGGAAAGATAATGAACTAAACTAAAACTGTCTTTTTGCCCCTTTGGAGTTGACCAATAAAAAAAGAACCTGCGTGGGATTTTACCAGGTTCCACACGCTTTGTGTTTTTCATTTTCTTAGACACCGTAATAATTGAAACTAGTATGTATATAACCGTTCTTCTGATTATGTATCATCTTTATACATAACATATAGCTGTTTTAATCGCTTTGCTACTATCTTTTGATTGAAATGACCAAATTAAGCATCAAAGTGGGAAATTTAGAGGTTTTTGCTGAAACAACCGATGAGAACCCTGAAACAGTTAAAGCCATATTAGAGAACCTGCCAGTTAAGGGAGAGGCCCAGCGCTGGGGAGAGGAAATTTACTTTTTCGTGCCGTTTGATATAGCCAGCGAGGCTCACAAATCGTTGCGCGCCGAGTGCGATCCAGGGGAAATCGGCTTCTGGCCGGAAAATCCTGCTTTGGCCATTTTTTTCGGAAAAACCCCTATTTCAACAGGGGACAAGCCAAGAGCTTATTCTCCGTGCGCTTTCTTTGCAAAACTTTCTGCGCCACTTGACAAAGCTGCTCTTAGCGCTGTTGAGGATGGCTCAGAAATAGTCGTTTCCAAGGCAAAATAGGCCCCGACTTCTACATAACAGATATCTGTTTTCTGTGCCATTCCGGCAAAATCGCTGCTCCCTTACCAACCGCCTTACTTCCACTATTCATTTTTTGGGGTCATTTTTGAGCCTTTTTTTAAAATTTGCGAAGGGATTTTGCGGTATAATGATGACTATATGGCGTCTGGTACCTAAATCGTGTTATTTAGTAGCTACGGGGTGAAACAAGGCGTTCTACGCGTTTTGCGGCTTTTTCTGAGGCACATTATAAGGTGGAACTAGGACAGAGGACCCTTATCTGGGTGCTTTAGGTGGCTTTGTAGTAGGAAATGGCTTGCAAATCAAGGGAGCGGCGCAATTGAGAAATAGCCAGTGGGAATCGGAATTGTTATATTTGAGTTATGTAGAAGTTGCTTGGTGTTAATTGCTGGTACGTATTCTTTTATCCTATTTCTAATTTGCCGCCTGCTATTTGAATTTCAATAGGCTCCCCTGTGGCCAATCTAAACCCCTGGGCAAATGGCAAAGAAGTTCTTTAATTGGTTTCTGGCTGTCCAAGAAAATGCGCTTATTTTTGCTCAAACAGGGGGAAACAGATTTACTGTGAAGCCAATTTTTTAATTCTGGCAATCTTTTCTTTTCCGTTCTTTGTTTTTGCAAGCTTTTTGTAGAAGCTGTTTGCGCTCTCGATTTGCGCGTTGACAAACGAAACCAGCTGCTGTTGGCACTCTCTTAAGTGCTTTTTGCAGTAAATCGCCTGCCTTTCAACAACATCCAAGCGCTCGTTCCCCTTCATGTTTAACCATTTAGCCTAAATTTCCTTATTAATGTTTTTATTTCGTTAACTTTGTCCTCGTTGAGCTCTTCAGAGTAAATTATTCTCAAATGCCTTGCGTCCTCCAAGTCCTTTGGAGACTTCAACAATTCCTCTTTGAAGGCAATGTTTGTCT
>JASLNX010000031.1 GCA_030745815.1 archaeon | reverse complement strand
TGAAAGCATTACCAAAAGACAAACCAGGAAAAGCATTCCAAGTTCAAAAAACACTGCAATCCCAAAAGAGATCACTATCAGTGCAAGCGAAAAAGCCAGTGCAAGCTGCGGCGAAACCGCTCCGCTTGGAATTGCTCTGCGCTTTTTTACAGGGTGAAGCGCATCCTTTTGCCAGTCAGTAAAATCGTTTAAAGTATAAAGCCCGCTCCAAAGCAGTGCAACCGAGGCAAAGCCCAGAACAAATTTTAGCGGAGACGGGGCTGCAAACAAAACATAGGAGGCAACAATTGTTGCAAGAACCATGTTTCCCAAACTCTTGCTCCACTCTGCTGGGCGCATTAAGTGAATTAATCCGGTAATTGTTTGCCGTACGGGCATGCAGTAAAATAGTGCTTTAGATTTTATAATTCTTAGGGTAGGGGCTAGAAAAGGAATTCTTAAAAACACTCCCGCCTTTATTTTTCTTAATGACTAAACCAATTGCTTCAATTGTTGTTCCAACCTTAAACGAGCAGGATTTTATTGAGCAAACGCTTAAAGCCTTACTTAACCAAACTGTTTCAAGAGACAAGTACGAAATTGTTGTAAGCGACAGTAGCAGTTCAGATAAGACGGTTGAGATTGCAAAGCGCTACGCTGATAAAGTGGTTGTTTGTAAAAAGTTTAGCGCTGGGTTTGGCAGAAACTTTGGCGCAAAAAATTCCTCCAGTTCTTTGATTGGTTTTGTTGACGCCGACACAATTGTTTGTGAAACCTGGGTTGAAGGATTAATCGAGGGCTTGGAAAAAGGCATTGGTTGCACTGGCCCAATTGAAGCACTTGAAAAGGACTCGCTTAAGATGAGACTTTTTTTCAGATGGTGGGGGCTGCAATCTCGCATTTCAACCGCTCTTCGCTATCCAATTTTTCCAGGCTTTAATATTGGCGCAAGAAAAGAAGACTTTGAAAAAATCGGTGGCTTTTCAACTGAAAACATTACAACCGAAGACATTGACCTTGGCCTAAAGCTTAACACATTGGGAAGAATTGTGTTTAGCAAAAAGATGAAGGTAAAAACGTCAGTTAGAAGACTTTATGATATTGCGCTCTTGCCATACATTTGGAACGGAGTAAAGTTTGCGGTTTCTGGAAAGAGTAGAACCTGGCAAGAGCACAGAAAGGACTTTTGATTGTGATAGCAACAGCACAGAAAAGAACACAGATAAGGCCTGTAAAGAAGACAGCTAAAAAAACAGAAAAGCCGATTCATAGTTTAAGAAAAGGGTAAGGTATTAGGCTCAAGGGTAGCAAGAAAAAACGCGGTGGCACTTACCTGTATGATGGCACAAAGAAAGGCACCATTGTAGTAAGGTGAAGGCAAACTCATCCAAAACGTATATCTAAAAAAACGCAGAGCGAATTAAGTTTACTAAATAGCCAGAGAAGTATTGTTCTTAAGAAAATCACTGTCTTGCAAAGAGAATATGACCCATTTGATCCACATTTCAATGGAGAACGTCATTATGCAAAAGTGAGTGCGTTGTGGGCGCAACTTGATCCCATTAATTACAAAATTAAAGCCTTAGAAAAACAGCCTACACAAGTGACTCTTACAAAAGTGGAAAAGGTCCCACTTAGCGATGTTGCCCCACCAAAAAAAAGGAAGGTACACAAATTTAGGCAGGTTCCAAAAATTGAGAGAAAAAAAGCAAGAAGGAAATCTTTAATTATACAGGCAAGGAAACAGCCCACACTGGTAAAAAGACTAAAGTTTTTAAGGTCCAGAGGGATTAGACCAACCACAAAAGAAAGAGAAAAACTAAAGTAGCACTCTCTCACTTTTTCTTCAGCAAGAAAACGTGGAACAAGTCAACAAATGGAATGCGGGTTTCGCCCCATGTTGTTGGGAACTCTTCAACTACTTCAAATTGTTCTGGTAAAATTATTTCACGCCAGGCCTTGGCAGTTGTAAGAGTAAGGTGCGAGTCCATTGTTGTAAGAAAAGATTTTCCAAGGGCTGCAAAGAGGTGGTGAATTCTTGAGGCAATAGGAACTGCAACTACTAGCAGGCCGTCGTCTTTTAACATTGAATTTATATTTTGCAGAGCGCTTCTCAAATTAAGGGTGTGTTCCAGTACATCAAATGCAGTTATTAGGTCAAATTTTTCGTTAAACGGCTTTTCGGCCGAAATGTCTCCTGGTACTGCCTTAACATTCTTCAAGGTCTTTTTAACGGTTTCAACTGCAAAATCGCTTACATCGGTACCATATTTTTCAAAGGAATCAGGCAAAAAACTCAAAAAATGTCCCAGTGCACAGCCAATATCTAGTGCCTTGCCTCCTTTCTTGTGCTCTAAAATCTTTTCAACCATGAAAAACCAAGGGTGTTTTTTAGGGCTTGAGTAAGAATTATAGTCTGCATAACCGTCGTCCCAGGCCTTGCCGGAAAAGAAGTAATCCTTGTTGTAGATGGTGTTTAAGTGAGGATTCTTTGAAGACATGTTATTGAATAGAATAGAAAAAATATTAATAGGAACGGGTGTCCAAGAATTCACCGGGTCCGACTCCGAAAGGTATTTAAATGCAAGACGTGCATAAATAGTAAAGGAAGAGCCTAGCTGTGATGTCTTGCATTACGGTTACAGTAAGTTTGCGCAAACAATCCATTAAGTGCGAATTTTACCAGCTTAGCTGGGAGCTTCGGATTGTAGAAGGTAATTCTGTTTATGCGTATGCATCGTCTTGGCGTGGCTCAAAAATGAGTGCCAGAGATTTTTTTGGTATGATGTTGGTCATGAGTTGTAGGCAATCCAAAAGCCTACTTCAAAAAACAATTCCATAGAAGTTTCCAAAACACGAATAAAAGTTTGCATATAATTTCGTGTAATTCCAGCTGATCCTGCTGGCGGATACTGCTATCGAAATCCGACTTAGACATGCAAGTCCAAAAAACGTATACGGCGTTTTTGGCGGACGGCTCAGTAACACGTGGGTAATCTACCTTTGGGACGAGTTAAACCCGGGAAACTGGGGATAATGCTCGATAAGCAATAGCTACTGGAAGGTGCTATTGCCAAAATGCTACCACACCATGTGGATCGCGCCCAAGGATGAGCCTGCGGAGGATTAGGTAGTTGGCGGGGTAAATGCCCACCAAGCCTTTGATCCTTACGGGCCTTGAGAGAGGTAGCCCGGAGAAGGACACTGAGATAAGGGTCCTAGCCCTACGGGGTGCAGCAGTCGCGAAACCTTTACAATGCACGAAAGTGTGATAGGGGGATTTCGAGTGCAAGCTTTGCTTGCTTTTGCCAAACCTAAATAGTTTGGCGAATAAGTGGAGGGCAAGATACGTGCCAGCCGCCGCGGTAACACGTACTCCACAAGTGGTATCCACTTATATTGGGCCTAAAACGTCTGTAGCCGGTTCAATAAGTCTTTGGTGAAATCATCGGGCTCAACTCGATGAATTGCCAAAGAAACTGTTGGACTCGAGGCCGGGAGACGCCAAGGGAATTTCCGGGGTAGCGGTGAAATGTTATGATCCTGGAAAGACCGCCGGTAGCGAAGGCGCTTGGCGAGAACGGACCTGACGGTGAGAGACGAAAGCTGGGGGAGCGACCCGGATTAGATACCCGGTTAGTCCCAGCCGTAAACGATGTGGACTAGGTGTGCTGTCACCCACGTGGTGCCAGCGTGCCGAAGGGAAGCCATTAAGTCCACTGCCAGGGAAGTACGCCCGCAAGGGTGAAACTTAATGGAATTGGCGGGGGCGCACTACAAGGGGTGGATGCTGCGGTTTAATTGGACAAAACCCCAGATAATCTTACCAGGGCTGACAGCAGAATGATGGACAGGCTGAAGGTCTTTCCTGACGCGCTGAGAGGTGTTGTATGGTCATCGTCAGCTCGTACTATGAAGCGTCCTGTCAACTCAGGCAACGGGCGAGACCCATATCCATAGTTGCTACTTTCTCTTTTGAGGGGGGCACTCTATGGAGACTGCAGTAGTAATACTGAGGAAGGAGTGGGCGACGGTAGATCTGTATGGCCCGAATGCCCTGGGCAACACGCGGCATACAATGGCTGAGACAATGGGTTCCGACTCCGAAAGGAGAAGGTAATCTCCTAAACTTAGCCTCAGTTCGGATTGAGGGTTGTAACTCACCCTCATGAATGCCTGGAATCCCCAGTAACCGCCTGTCACTATCAGGCGGTGAATAAGTCCCTGCGCCTTGCACACACCGCCCATCAAGCCAGTTGAGTGAAGCCTGGATGAGCTTTTTCCTTTAGGCAAAAGCGATTCTGAGTTTCGCGAGACGGGCTAAGTTGTAACAAGGTGTCCGTAGGGGAACCTGCGGACGGATCACCTCCTTCAATTAAATGAAGTAGGCTTTTGGACCTATTAAAACTCATGGCCAAATAGAACTCATGGGCTTTTTGCCCGTGACTTCTGCAGGGCTCGTAGTTCAGTGGTAGAACGCTCGCTTTGCAAGCGAGAGGTCGCGGGTTCAACTCCCGTCGAGTCCAAGAACTTTTGGAAGCGCGTTTCTTTTGAAACGCTTTTTAAAAGTTCACAAAAAGTAGGAAAAAGAAATTACATTCATCAATTTATTATCTTGATGAAACCTATCCTGAGATTTTTCAGGAAGGTTTGTGAGAGAGGCATGTGCCTTTCAATGACCGTACATTGGAATGCCATAATATAATGTAGCAAGTTAAGTTATTGCTAGTAATTCTCGTGGAGAATCGTGCAAACCGTCTAGTGGATGACTTGGCTCAAGTACCGATGAGGGGCGTGGCAAGCTGCGATAAGCCTTGGCGAGTTGCATGCAAACTTTGAACCAGGGATACCCTAATTGTTCCGAAAGGAACGGCAACGCAGGGAATTGAAGCATCTTAGTACCTGCAGGAAAAGAAACCAATTGGGATACTGTTAGTAGCGGCGAGCGAACACAGTATAGGGCAATCTGAATCCGGTGTTGTAAGACATTGGAGATGTGGATCGGCCGGTTAATATCCTGAAAGGCGAGCTGAAGTGGCCTGGAAAGGCCCGCTATAGAGCGTGATAGCCGTGTAAGCGAAGTCTGAATGGATAATTTCCGGTACCAAGAGTAGGATGCATTGGATTTTGCGTCTGAATGTGGGGGTCATTAACCTCCAACCCTAAATATTACTTGAGACCGATAGCGTACTAGTACCGTGAGGGAAAGTTGAAAAGCACCCTTAACAGGGGTTGAAAAGCACCTGAAACTAGCCGGTGATAGTCGGGCATGGCGTTAAAGAGACGACGCCTGCTGAAGAGAATATTTGAAAGGATAGGAACGAGGCAGGCTGATCAGCGTTGTGTCGTTCGTCCCGAAGCACGAGCGAAGGAATTTAGGGTAGTGGCAAGGTTAATCCTGTCAAGGGAGGAGCCATAGCGAAAGCAAGGCGTCGCATCTTCGGAAAGGGCGCGCGTGTAATAGCGTAAGTCACTACTCTCAAACCTGAAGCCACGGCGAGCTACGCCTGGGCAAGACGAAGCCCCCCTACCGGGGGGTGGAGGTCTGAACCGTTGTTAGTCTATCTGCTCGGGTGACCTGGGTGTAGGCGTAAAATGCGACTCAATCGCATGGCAATAGCAGGCTCCTCTTGAAGTAACTCTTAGGTTAGTCTGGCTGGAGCAAGTTAAAGGTGTAGAGATACTAATTAGGAAGTACGGGGCCGAAAGGCCTCGCTTTCTTGTTAAACTCCGAAGTCTTTGACTGCGTAGATAGCTGGAGTAGGGGCACTGGGGTAAGCTTAGTGTCCTTGAGGGGAACAACCCAGACTTAGGTTAAGGCCCTTAAATACTGGTTAAGTGTAAATGCGAAAAGTGTCTTCATCCACAGACAGTAGGGAGGTTAGCTTAGAAGCAGCCATCCTTTAAAGAGTGTGTAACAACTCACCTACCCAGGGTGAAGGCCTTGAAAATAATCGGGGCTAAACCAGTTGCCGATACCTGAGGCCACTCTCAGTAGAGAGTGATGCTGTAAAGAGGTGCTCTGATAGCACTGAAGCTCCTTGGAAACAAGGGGTGGAGCTGTTTGAGATATGGATCTTCGTACTAGTAATAACTATAGAGACGTGAGAATCGTCTCCGCCGAAAGGGCTAGGGTTCCTTAGCGCTAATCATTAGCTAAGGGTTAGTCGGTCCTAACCTTGTTCGTAGGACGAAACAAGGGAATGGGAAACGGGTTCATATTCCCGTACCACACAAATACACTCGGCAACGATAGCTTGTTTTCTGACACTTTGGGCTAGGTAAGGCAATCTTGTCTGATTGTTTAACTAGGATAAGCCTCTGGAGAACCGTAATAGTGAGAAGGAGGGTAAATCTAGAAGTAGTAGCAATATCTTACCAAGGCCTTGGGTCCGTGAAAAGGAAAACAAGATGGATTTTGTGTGACCGTACCGAGAACTGAGAAAGGTGCCCCTGGCTGAGAATGCCTAGGCGTATCAGGATAACTGCATTAAGGGAATTCGGCAATTTAGCCCCGTATCTTCGGTATAAGGGGTGCCTGCTCCTTGCGGAGCAGGTCGCAGTGGCAAAGGGAGTCCGACTGTTTACTAAAAACACAGGTCTCTGCTAGTCTGAAAGGATGCGTATAGAGGCTGACTTCTGCTCACTGCCAGTACGTGAAACTTCCGTCCAAGGAAACTAAGCGCTGGTAAAGAGCGGGCCTAACTCTGAGGCTCTCACGGTAGCGTAATACCTTGCCGGTTTATTGCCGGCTTGCACCAACGAAGTAACGAGATTCCCGCTGTCCCTAATGTGGGCCTGATGAACTTGCTTCGCGGTGAATATGCCGCGGACTTCTAACGGGAAGAGAAGACCCCACGGAGGTTTACTACTGTCTGATGTTGTGGTATAGTTTTTGGAGTATAGTGTAGGTGGGAGCACCGAAGCAATTTCGCCAGGAATTGTGGAGCATCAATGTAACACCACCCTTCAAAAACTGTATTGCTTACCTGAAAAGGGACAGCATTTGATTGGTAGTTTGACTGGGGCGGTACACCCCTGAAACAATATCAGGGGTGCCCAAAGGTCTGCTCAGGCGAGTCAGAAATTCGCCGTAGAGTGCAAGAGCAAAAGCAGGCTTGACTATGTTTCGAACAGCAAGAAACGTAGAAAGGAAACTTGGGTCTAGCGAACGCCAGTGTGTCCTTTAATGGGACCCTGGTCTTACAGTGAACTTACCCTGGGGGTAATTGTGTTGTCGCGGGTGAGAGTCCACATCGACCCCGCGGTTTGCTACCTCGCCGTCGTCTCAAGGCATCCTGGCCGTGCATAAGCGGCCAAGGGTGGAGGTGTTAACTCATTAAAGCCTTACGTTAGTTGGGTTGAGAACGGTGCGAGCCAGTTTTGATACTATCTGTTAGGAGTGTCGGTGGTCTGAAGGGCAGGTACTGTGAGTACGAGAGGAACGCAGTGCCGCAGCCTCTAGTTTACCAGTTGTCTGACAAGGCATTGCTGGGTAGCCACGCTGTAGTCGATAAGAGCTGAAAGCATCTAAGCTCGAAGCGACCCCTGAAAATAGACCGCCATCCCTGAAACTCACCTCCTTGAGAGGTGAATGTATGGGCGAAGGCCCCGGTAAAATACCGGTTTGATAGGTTGGGCGTGTAAGTAAAGAGCTTCGGCGATTTATTCAGCGCACCAATACTAAGAGCCTGAGGATCTCTTCATAAGAAGAACAATAGCTTAGCTTACTGCTAATTTGGCATTCCAGTGTACGGTTATCAAACTTTTTTTCAAATTTTAACCAAACACAAGCTTTAAATTGCATTAACGCCTATTTGTTTCAATGCCTAAAAAGAAATGTGTTACTGTTTGCCCAATTTGCGGCAGTGAAAAGTTTACTATTTACAGAGGAAACAAGTTCCTACAGGCAATGGCTTCTGATGAAGAATATATATGTAAAAGATGCAAAAACATTTTTCCAATTCCAATTGAAGTGTGCGCTGAAGATGCTAAATCTGCAAAAGAACTTGTTAAGGAAGCTGACTTAACAGAAAATATTGTTACAGACACTCAACCAAAAATGATGGTAAACTACGGAATATTTATTGTTGCCCTTTTATCGTTGGGCCTGTTCTTGCCAGGGTTTGGAATTTCCCCATTTGCCGGATTACTACTGTTGGCGTTTGGAATATTGGGATTAGCTGTTTTTATTCGTAGACGAATTAAGGGCTAAACCAAACCTTTAAATTCTCTCTTCTACATAAGTTATAGCGTTGGGTAGTGGAAGGCCTGCCAACGGGGAAACCCTTAGGGGTTTCAACTGAGGAAAGTCCGGCCACCCTCGCTTCGGCGAACAAAAGACACACTCGAAAGGGTAGCTCTCTTGAACAGAAACGATACCTCCGGGATGAAACGGCGGGAGAGCAGTCACTGCTTCAATGCAGTGCGGGTGCAACTCCAGAGAGAGGCTAAGGCGAATGCAGGTTGCTCGGTTATTTGAGAATATTTCCGGGGAAACAGAAGTCGGCTTACTCTCCACTGCCCTACACTTTTTTTAATCCAATAAGCGTAACTACCGCTTTTTAATATTTTCTTAGACGATTTATCTAGGTAAGTACTATGTGGACAGGAAAAAAACTTGCAGAAACCTATTTGCAATTCTTTAAAGAAAAAGGCCATTCAATTATTCCAAGCGCATCACTTATTCCAGAGAATGACCCAACAGTTCTTTTTACTACTGCCGGAATGCATCCGCTTGTGCCATACTTAATGGGCCAGCCGCACCCCGCGGGAAAAAGACTGGTAAACAACCAAAAGTGCATTCGTACAGTTGACATTGATAACATCGGAGACCCTTCCCACTTAACCTTTTTCTTTATGCTTGGCAACTGGAGCCTTGGAGACTACTTCAAAAAAGAGGCCATTGAGTGGAGTTATGAGTTCCTAACAAGCAAGAAATGGCTTGGCTTGGACAAGGAAAAAATTAGTGTTACCTGCTTTGAGGGCGACAAGGACGCACCAAAGGACGAGGAATCTGCAAAGGTTTGGGAATCTCTTGGCATTCCAAAGGAAAGAATTTACTTTAATCCAAAAGAAGACAACTGGTGGGGTCCTGCTGGAAAGACCGGGCCATGCGGTCCTGATACGGAAATATTTTTTGATACTGGAAAGGAAAAATGCGGGCCGAAGTGCGTGCCAGGCTGCGGCTGCGGAAAATACTTTGAAATTTGGAACGACGTATTCATGCAATACAACAAAACTGAGAAAGAAAAGTTTGAACCGCTTAAACAGAAGAACGTTGACACTGGAATGGGCCTTGAGAGAACAGTTGCAATGCTGCAGGGCAAACAGACTGTTTATGACACTGAACTCTTTGAGCCAATAATGAACAAGATTTCAGAGCTTGAAAAGAACGATTTACTAAAGTCAAGAAGGGTTGTTGCTGACCATTTGCGTTCAGCCTGCTTTATTCTTGCGGAGGGAAAGCAAATTACCCCAAGTAACGTTGAACAAGGTTACGTTCTCAGAAGACTTATTACAAGAAGTATTATCCATGGAAAGCGGTTGGGACTTGAAGGAGCGTTCTGCAGAAAAATTGCAGAAGTTGTTGTGGAAATTTATGGAAAGGACTGGCCAGAGATTAAAAATAACCATGAACACCTCTATCTAGAACTTGACAGGGAAGAAGAAAGACTTTCAAAACTTACTTCCAAGGAAGAAGGGGAATCTGGAAAATTAAATAAACTGTATCTAAAATTATATAAACTGCCTAGAGACAAGCGTATTATTTCAGGAAAAGATGCCTTTAATTTATCCGCAACTCACGGATATCCAATTGAAATGTTAGAGGACTGGGCAACTACTAGGAACTTAAAAGTCGACAAAAAAGCATGGACAATAGAGTTTGAAAAACACCAAGCCCTGTCCAGAAAGTCAACTGAAGGCAAGTTCAAATCAGGTCTGCAGGACAACAGCGAGCAAACAATAAAAATGCACACCGCAACGCACCTTCTTCACGCGGCATTACGAAAGGTTTTAGGAGAGCACGTGCAGCAGAAAGGAAGCAATATTACACCTGAAAGGCTTCGCTTTGATTTTTCAAACCCTGAAAAAGTAACTCCTGAGCAGTTGCAAGAAGTTGAAAAAATTGTTAATGAAAACATTGCAGCAGGAATTGCGGTTAAGCGAGATGAAATGACTCTTGAGGACGCCAAGAAAAAGGGGGCTCTTGCGTTTTTTTCAGGAAAGTACACTCCTGAAAAGGTAAGTGTTTACTCAATTAAGGGCGTTAGTAAAGAGGTCTGTACAGGCCCGCATGTTAAGAACACTAAGGAAATTGGAAAGTTTAAGATTAAGAAAGAAGAATCTATTTCTGCTGGTGTTCGAAGGATTAAGGCTGTTGTTGAATAGCTTTTGCTTTAAATGTTTTTGCTCTTTCTTTTCCCTATGGGTTTCTTCAAAAAACGAATTCTTACAAAAAAAAGAAAAAAGGCCCTTGATACATTTAGGAATACCGCAATAAAGGCTCTTGAAGAACTCAAAGGCGGTTCAAAGGACTCGCTTTCAAAGCAAATTTATGCCGGAATGATTCAGAACGTAAAGCATACTCCAATTAAATTCTTTCCAAGAAGAAGCCTTCGGGAAACAATTTTTAGCGGAGGCGGCAGAGTCTTTGCAAGCGTTGTAAAGGGCGAACACGTTAATCAAATAAAGATTTTTCAAAAAGGCAACCAAATGTTTGTGGTAAAAAGTGATTTCATTAATCTTCCAGCAGGCCACGTTTTTAAGGGAGACAAATTAACAATTGACGGAATTTTTACCCTGTGCCACGAGTACGGTCACTTTCCAAAGCCAGCCTTGGCCGGGTTTGCGGCTGCCCATGCCATGAGTTACGAGCAGGGAGAGGAACTATTTGCAGACATTCTTTCGGCAAAACTAGCGGTAAAAATGGGTTACCCAAAAGACAAGGTTTTAGACCATTTTTCGGGAAGAGGCATTGTTTACGGTCGTGTGCCATACAGGGCATTTATCTTGAAGGCAATTGGAAAGTGATTCTTTAAAACCTTCACGCACTTAGAAATTAGTTAAGGGTGAACTTTTTGGGAAAGGATTTCAAGAAGATTGAGGAAAAGTGGCAAAAAAGATGGGTAAAAGAAAAGCTCTTTAAAGTAGATGAAAAGAGCAAGAAAATGCCCTACTATGTTCTGGAAATGTTTCCGTACCCCAGTGGAAAACTCCACATGGGCCATGTTAGAAACTATTCACTAGGAGACGCTTTTGCACGCTTTAAGCGAATGCAGGGCTTTGAGGTTCTCTACCCAATGGGCTATGATTCGTTTGGACTTCCAGCTGAAAACGCTGCAATAAAGAACAAGACTGATCCAAGAAAGTGGACAGAGCAGCAGATTGAAAACATGAGGGAACAGCAGACAATGCTTGGGAACAGTTATGATTGGGACCGAGAAATTGCAACCTGCAGACCTGAGTACTACAAGTGGAACCAGCTTATTTTTATTGAATTCTTAAAAAAAGGCCTTGCCCACAAAAAGAAGGCACCTGTAAACTGGTGCCCTGCCTGCCAAACCGTTCTGGCAAACGAACAGGTTATTGACGGTAAGAGCTGGAGACACGAAGACACAGAAGTAGAAGAAAAGGAACTTGAGCAATGGTTCTTCAAAATAACAGATTACGCAGATGAACTGCTTAACGATTTAGACAAGCTTAAAGAATGGCCTCAAAAAGTTAAAACAATGCAAAAGAACTGGATTGGAAGAAGCGAGGGTGTGGATATTTATTTCAATCTTGAAGGCACAGATACAGTACTACCTACTTACACAACGCGCTGTGACACAATCTTTAGTGTAACTTTCTTGGCACTGGCTCCAGAGCACCCAATGATTCCAGACCTTGTGAAAGGCACTGGGTTTGAGGAAGAAATGGAGTTATTTGTAAACGAAACAAAAAAGCAGAGTATAATCGACAGGGAAAATGAAGAAAAAGAAAAATCAGGAATGTTTACAGGCAAGTATGCTATCAACCCAGCTAATGGAGAGCGGGTGCCGATTTTTGTAGCAAACTTTGCGTTAATGTATGGCTCAGGAATAGTAATGTGTGATGCTCACGACAAAAGAGACTTTGCTTTTGCAAAAAAATATGATATCCCGCTGAAATATGTTATTAGTAAAGACGGAAAGCCTATTTTGCCAGATGAATATGGAAAAGCCTTTACCGATGACGGTATAATTTTTGGCTCAGGGCAATTTAACGGACTGCCAAACCAGGAAGCACTGCCAAAGATTGCTGAATGGCTTGAAAAGAAAGGATGGGGCAAACGAACAGTAAACTACAAACTACGCGATTGGCTGATTTCAAGGCAAAGGTTTTGGGGAACTCCAATCCCAATAATTTACTGCGAAAAATGCGGAGCAATTCCTGTTCCTGAAAAAGACTTGCCAGTTATTTTGCCTGATTCAAGCAAGGCAAAGTTTGGCGGTACAAACCCGCTGGCAACAGTAAAAGAGTTTGTTGAAGTAAAATGCCCAAAGTGTAAGGGCAAAGCAAAGCGCGAGACCGACACAATGGACACGTTTGTTGACAGCTCGTGGTATTTCCTGCGATTCTGCGACCCAAGCAATAGGAAAAAGCCGTTTGATAAGAAGCTTGTTGAGAAGTGGTTGCCGGTTGATCAGTATATTGGCGGGATAGAGCACGCAATACTGCACCTTCTTTACGCTAGATTTTTTACAAAGGCGCTTCGCGACTGCGGCTTCCTAAAGCTTGACGAGCCATTCAAGAGACTCTTT
>JASLNX010000030.1 GCA_030745815.1 archaeon | reverse complement strand
ACTGTTGCTTTTGTGTTAACCATTTCCTGGCAGGCTTCGACCCACTGGGGAATTCTCTCAAACCAGGACATGGCAAACGAATTTTTGCTAACTGAATTTGACAAAAAAATAGACATTGAAAGCGAAAGCTGTTTTTCCCTTAAAGTAAATTCAACCTATACCTCGAGAACAATGGCTCCGTTTTTTGTAATAGCAAACGGACAGGTTGTAATAAACCGAGAAATTGACTTAAGTAAGAGCCCGCGAATTAATGAATGCATCCCCTCAGGCAATCTCAATCTAGGAGAAAACCTTGTTGAGATTTTTGCAGGAGGCAACAGATTATTTTACCACGTTGAATTGGCAGAACGTGTTTTGGAAAGAACCCCTGAACTTTCAATTTTCTTCATTGAAGAAGACTTAATTTTGTTGAGCGTTAAAAACAGCGACCAGCGTTCATACTCACCAGTTGAAATTTACGTTAACGGAAAACTTAATCACAAAGTTTTCTTTTC
This sequence comes from archaeon, assembly GCA_030745815.1. Lineage (GTDB taxonomy): Archaea > Iainarchaeota > Iainarchaeia > Iainarchaeales > JAFCCZ01. The sequence continues at coordinate 2,380 of JASLNX010000030.1, read as the reverse complement.
CGGAACGCGCTTTAGAAGTCTTGAAAGGGTTTCACTTGAAAACGGAAAAAACGAAATCAGGGCCGAATTTTTGGGAGTTGAAGATTGGGCAATGGCCGAAAAGACTGCAGAATTTGAAATGTCACCAATAATTGGAGTTGCATTAATTTCAATACTTTTGTGTTCAATTGCCTTCCTTGTCTTTGCAAGAAAGCCTCTTCTAAAGAAAGCAGCTTACTCACCACTTATTCTTTTCACAATACTTATTACTGTCTTCTTCATCCTTGAAGTCTTTGGCTTACTTTCGTCCACAAACTTTGTTTTAGCAATTGCTCTGGTAACTGCAATGCTAATTGGAATGTTTGGACGCAGGTTCAAAATAACAGACCCGTTGGAAAAAATAAATTTTAGAGCACAGTTTAAGAAAATTTCACCACTTTTGTTTCTTTTAATTGGAATTTTAATATTCTCTTCATTTTTCTTCAACATGTTTACCGCCAGCTATTACAGCATCTGGACCTCGTTTTATGAAAGGCAAAGCATCACAATAGCTGCCGCAGAAACCATCCCAAGCCTTGACATGTTTAGCTTTCTTGGAACAAAACCGTTTGGATATATGTCAGGATACTTTTTTGTTAACGCAGGAGTTTCGTGGTTAACAGGACTGGCCACGCAACAAAGCTATGCCATAATAATGATTCTTGCGCAAATCGCGTTCATGGCGTCAGCCTTGCTCTTTTTCCAGTCCTTTAGATTCAAAGGCAACAGAAGTTACATTGCTGTTCTTGCACTTTTCCTTGGAGGATTTGTTTTCAGCGACTTCAGTTTTAACATTAGGCACGTAATAAGTTACGCCATGCTCTTAAGCGCGGCTTTTCTTGTAAGAGAAGGCAAACCAGGAAAAGCAGGATTAATGCTTGGCGTTGGAACATTTGTTCAGACTCCAGTTTTCCTCATGTTCCTTGTGCTGCTTCCAATTATATTAACAAAGGAAAAGCAACTACGAATTGCTGCAAAGACAATTCTTACCGGGGCAATTGTAGCACTTTTGTTTTTCTTGCCAACAATTCTGGAAAGCGGACTGCCAACACAAGCAGAGCACAATGTTTGGGGGTACTTATGGTCCATCCCACTTTACGGATTCTTTTTAGATTACCTGCCGTTAGTAATTCTTATCGCACTGTTTATTGTGCCAGCCCTTTACAAAAAGGAAACAAAACTTAACAAGTTTTCAACCAGAGTGCTTATCTTCCTCGTTTTGTTTGTACTGGTTCAACTGTTTGTCTCTTACCGAATAAATGTTGTGGCAACAATTGCCTTTGCATTATTTATTGGCTTAACATTCCCTGAAAAAACTTTGAAAAACAAGATGAGTGAGTACTCACTAAGTGCTCTGTGCGGAGTAGGAATTGCCCTCATGTTCCTAACAACTATTAGTTTCTATCCTGTGCCCTATTCAGTTCAAAACGCCTTTGAGTTTGTCAGAACTAACACATCAACAAGCGCCAATTTCTTAAACGAACCATACCTTGGACACGCATTTATTCTGCTTTCACAAAGAAAAAGCAGCGCAGATTTGGCAGTAGAGTATGCCAACGAACAAATGATTAGGGACAGTTTTTCGTTTATTAAAACAGGCGACAAGGCAATTTTAGAAAAGTACGACACTGAATACGTTGTCAACAGGTCAATTTTCCTTGACGAAAAGCCAGTTGGGAACAATCTTTGGTTTGAGCTGCTGGAATTTGAAGAACTTGACAAGATTTATTCAAACGGCCTGCTTTTTATTCACCGTGAAAGGAAGAAAGTTGTTTTGGCTGACCCGGAAAGTACCACCTCAAATATTGTAGTGTACGGAGACACCAGAACACGTCATGACAAACACAGGGAAGTCTTTGCTCAAATAATTGACCTTGCCCCAGAACTCATTATTAACGTCGGAGACCTTGTTGAAAAGGGCGGCCGCCAAGAAGACTGGGACACATTTGACGAAATCATCGGATTTGACCCAACAACAATGACTGCTGGAAACGATTTGCTTAGAGCCCCATACTGGCCGGTTTTGGGAAACCACGAATACAACGGAGATTCAGATGCATCAAATTACCGAGAGCACTTTGAATTACCTGGAAACGAAAGATGGTACTCATTTGATTACGAAAACGTGCACTTTGCTGTTTTGGACTCTCTGCCAATAGTAAAGGGAAACCAAGAAGAGACTATTGCACAGGCAGAGTGGCTTGAGGAAGATTTGCAGGCAAGCCAGAGCCAGGACTTTATTTTTGTTTTCTTCCACAACCCGGTTTACGGCGCAAGCAATCACGGAGACGCAGCGGAGTTTTGGGGCGAGGGTTCAAACAAAACAGGAATCAGTTTCGTTGAAATCTTTGAAAAATACAAT